>JBILJA010000029.1:0-21493 GCA_044368775.1 Burkholderiaceae bacterium | reverse complement strand
AAACGGAGACAGACTGATGTAATGCTTGCAATGCCTGTCCAAAGCGGCCAATTGCTTTTTAACCGCCCGCTCTTTAGGCGTCGCATAGAGCGTTCTGAGCTGTTCGAGCGTTTCTATTTTCATTACACTAGTCCAGTGTCGCGACGATTTTTCCAAAATGTTTGTTAGTGCGCATACGCTCAAAAGCCTGCGCGATATCCGCAAAGGCAAAAGTGCTGTCGATTGGAAGCGACAATTTTCCCGACTCAAGATGCGCACCCAAGTCGCCTAATGCCAATGAGGTAATGCTTCTGACCTCTTCGACACTGCGTGTACGGAAGGTCACGCCGGTATATTTGATGCGCTTAAGTGCATGTAAGTCGAAATCAAACTCGGCAAAACGTCCCGCCATACGCCCAACGTTGACGATGCGACCCAAGATCGCGCAGGCCTCCAAGTTTTGCGTGCCGAATGGTCCGGAGAGTTGATCGATGATCAAGTCGACTCCTTTTCCACCACTCGCTTCGATCGCATGCTGAGGCCACTGCGGATCACTATTGTCAATCGCGAAATCAGCGCCAAATTTGATGAGTTGCGCGCGTCTCTCAGGCGTTGTCGACGTACCAATCACGGTTTTAGCGCCCATCAGCTTGGCGATTTGCATCGCCATCAGTCCCACGCCAGATGAAGCGCCTTGCACCAGAACCGTCTCACCTTTTTTTAATTCGCCTACCGTCACGATCGCATTGTGCATCGTTTTAATCGCGATCGGTAGCGTCACGGCTTGGGCAAATGACATCGAGGCATTCGGTATATCGATCACTCGCCCCCAATCAGCCACGGCATATTCCGCATAGCCTGACGATCCGGAACACATGACACGATCGCCCGGCTTGAATCCTCGTACACGCGCCCCCACTTCGACGACCTCTCCAGCCCATTCGATACCAGGGATCGCACCCACTCCACCGACATTGCCGTGAGCGCCACCAGCCAGTACTCCCAAGTCAGCACGATTCAGGCCACAGGCCCGAACCTTTACTAACACTTGCTCAGGACCCGCTGTTGGTTTGGCAACTTCAGAGATTTCAAATCCACTCTTTGTCACGACAACTGCTTTCATAATATGTTTTCCTATTCGGTAAGATGTGTGAACACATCAATATTGATTTCAAAATCTCTCAATCGCATTTGGCACTCATACCACCATCGACAATCAACTCTGTTCCCGTGATGAAACGCGCTTCATCCGAAGCGAGAAAGAGTACGGCATTTGCGGTGTCACGTCCGTCGCCCATAAAGGGCATTGGAATACGTGCCTGTCTGATTTTAAGTAAACGCTCTGAGTCGCCCGCGCTTTGTGCTCCCGCAAGCGTCGCCTCGACAAGCGGCGTATGCAATTGACCTGGTAATACTGTGTTGATACGAATGCCTTTTTTTGCATATTCAACGCCAACAACACGTCCGAACTGAATGACGCCGGCCTTGGCTGCGGCGTAACCAACTTGAGGCGCACCCGTAAAGCGAATGCCGGATGTCGAAGAAATATTGACGATTGCACCGGCCCCTTTCGCTTCCATGATGGGCATGACGTACTTACACATCAGAAAAACTGTTTTTAAATTTATATCGATCTGTTTATCCCAATTTTCTTCGGATAGCTCGATCGGACCTCCACGCGATGGGCCTCCTACATTATTCACCAAGATGTCGACCGTGCCATATTGTGCGACACAAGCCTCGACAAGCTTTTGTATCGCGGCACTATCCGTGACATCGCAAGCGTATGGCGTGACATCACCACCAGTCTGCGCAATCAGCGAAAGAGTCTCATCCATTGCCGTCAGCTCTTTATCGACCGCAAAGACCCGCGCACCCTCTTGCGCAAAACGTACCGCGATCGCGCGGCCATTCCCCCAACCGGGGCCTACGCAACCCGCGCCCGTCACGATTGCAACTTTGCCGGCCAATCTTCCTGATTGATTTACCATCTCGATTCTCGTATGGTTAACGCGTTGAAGAGATAATGCCGCCGTCTACGACGATGGTCTGCCCGGTGATATAGCGTGCCTCGTCGCTCGCCAAAAACACCACGGCGTGCGCCACGTCCCAGGACTCTCCCATATAGCCTGCGGGCACTTGTTTGTGACGATGGGCGACGAAGCCCTCGAAATCGCCTTTTGCGTATTTGTCAGCTAAGCGTTTCACGAGTGGCGTAAACATCAATCCTGGCGCCACGCTATTGAGTCGCACGCCACGATCGGCATAAATGACACCCGTCGTTTTCATGAGTTGTTCGAGAGCCGCTTTACCCGCCGCGTATCCCACTTGTGGTTTACCAATGTAACGATGCGCGGCCACGGAGGAAATGCTGATCACGGAGCCACCACCCTGTGCAGCCATCGTGGGCAACACATATTTGCAAGCCAGAAAAGCGCCTTTGACATTCACGTCCATCTGGTCATCCCAGGTTTCTTCGCTCATCGACACAGGATCACCCGGCTCGGAGCGCCCGACGTTATTGACCAAGATATCGATTCGACCATATTGCGCGATACACGCGTCAACGAGTTTTTTCACATCTTCGGCTTTGGTCGCATCGGCTACCATGACATGCGCCGTGCCGCCTTCTTCTGTAATGATGCGTTGCGTTTCTTGCGCGGCCTCAAGACTGAGATCCGAGCCAAAAACATGCGCACCTTGTCGTGCTAATGCGACGGCAATCGCCTTGCCATTACCCCAACCCTCGCCCAGTGTTCCACAGCCCGTCACGAGCGCGATCTTGCCATCTAGTCTGAACATAATGTCCCTTTTGTTTGTTGTTGTATGTAGAGTCATATTACCTGTAGGCCTCCGTACGAGCAAAATCCTTTTTAACGCATCCTGTGCACGCCACTAGGCGCACTTCCACCTATTGAAATTGAACGGCTTAAAGAAAAAGGCCCGAACCTTACGGTTCGAGCCTCGAACGACCTTAACTCAACTCAACTCAGGCCAATTCTCTTAATTAGCTTAGATCGTTCACCAACGATGCCAGCGTATCGTCAGGCAAAGTTTCCACATGCATAGGATATTCTTTATGGTCACATCCAACCATCATCTGAGCGCCCGTTTTTAAAGACTTCTTCATTTCTGGTGTCAGCTCGAACCGCATAAAATGTACCGACGACGTTTTGTCAGCTGTCGTACGTTCCAAATCTTCGTTCGCAATCGCGTACACCCGAGGCTGACCTTCGACCTGCACAAACATCTTGTGCTCGACGCCCAGCAACTTGGACAAGGCCAAACGGCGCTCGCTTTCGTTGGGATACTCAAGCATCATCGTTGCTTTGAAGTTCGAACCATCCGGCACAAGTGGGTTGTAAGCACCCAACTCATCCTGGATACCCTCGTCATCAAATATTTTCTCGACACGCAACATTTCCTGAACTTGATAACGCATCAACAACTCGTTTTCAAACAGCAGGTTCAAATGCTCGCCTAGACGAACGCTACGCTTGCGACGCTCTTCGATCGCTTGCTTACGCATTTCTGGGCGGGCTTTATGATAAGCCTCAAGGGTCATCAAACTTTCACGCGTAATTTTGCTCATTTCCATTTCCTTTATAGACCGTATGCTTTGGCGATCAAGGTGAGAGGGTGAGCCATCTCAGCTTTCGCCAAGCCGTTTTCTTCCATACCCTGCTCGATGTGATGGCCAGCCAGCTGACAATCCGAGCTGATGTAATCAGGGGTGTTATTGGCCATGGCTTTGAACACCGGCTTGCCGATTTTCATTGCCGTATCATGAAACTCTTTTTTCACGCCCCATGTTCCTGAGTGGCCAGAGCAACGCTCCACCACATTGACTTCCGTACCAGGCACCAGTTTCAGCGTTTCGGCTGTCTTTTTGCCGACGTTTTGAACACGCGAGTGGCAGGGGATGTGATAGCTCACATGACCTAACTCTTCTTTAAAGTCAGTATTGAGCAAACCATCACGATTACGCGCGATGAAATACTCAAACGGATCCCACATTGCTTCCTTGACAAGCTGCACATCTGCCTCGTCGGGGAACATCAGAGGCAACTCTTGTTTGAACATCAATGTGCAAGAAGGGATGGGCGTGACAATCGCATAGCCTTCACGCGCCAGTTTCGCGAGCTTAGGAATATTTTTGTCTTTGTTCGCGGCCACCGATTCCAGATCGCCGAGCTCAAGCTTAGGCATGCCACAACAGGCTTCTTTATCGACTAGCTCATAAGGAATCTGATTGTGCTCAAGGATCTTGATCAGATCTTGACCGATACCTGGCTCGTTGTAATTGATATAACAGGTCGCATAAATCGCAACTTTGCCGGGTGTTTTATCGCCGTCTTTCACAGGCCACGCAGTCGATACAGTGGCCAGCTGTGGAAAGGTCTTGGGCGCGTACTCTGGGATCCAGGCTTTCTTATCCACGCCAAGTGTCGACTCCATGACAGAGCGCATCACGCCTGTACGATTGATGGCGTTGACAGCCTCCGTCACGATTGGAATACCCGCGAACATACCCATTTTGTCGGTCGAAGCGAGCACCTTGTCGCGCAGCTTGACATCGCCTTTCTTGAAATTCACGGCTTTCGCGCGCAACATCAAATGAGGAAAGTCCAAATTCCATGGGTGTGGCGGGACATATGGGCACTTGGTGACGTAACAAACGTCACAGAGGAAGCACTCGTCCACAACCTTGTCGTAGTCTTTTTTGTCGACGCCGTGCACCTCACCATCATCGGTCGCGTCAACAAGATCAAACAGCGTCGGGAACGAGCCACACAGGCTCAAGCACCGGCGACAGCCGTGGCACATATCAAACACACGTTCCATTTCTGTGTGCAGTTTTTCCTCGTCATAAAAGTCTGGATTGGTCCAGTCCAAGGGATGACGGGTTGGCGCGTCGAGATTACCTTCGCGGTTTGACATAGCGGATCCTTAATTTTGTCACCCTACAGTCGGGTGCAACGAAAATGATTGTGACCAGCAGAGCCGGCCACAGATAGTGCAGCTCGAGCGACGGACATCAGGCTTCGTCAGCCGCTCGAATTTCTCAAAAACGCTTAGTCAACCAAAGCGTCCAGAGCTTTCTGATAGCGATTGGCGTGTGAACGCTCGGCTTTTGCCAAGGTCTCAAACCAGTCAGCGATCTCGTCAAAGCCTTCGTCGCGAGCGATTTTGGCCATGCCGGGGTACATGTCTGTGTACTCGTGTGTCTCGCCGTGAACAGCAGCTGTCAAGTTTTGACGGCTGGAGCCGATTGGCAAGCCTGTTGCTGGATCACCGGATGCCTCGAGGAATTCGAGGTGACCGTGGGCGTGACCTGTCTCGCCTTCTGCTGTCGAGCGAAACAATGCTGCAACGTCGTTTTGGCCTTCGATGTCAGCCTTGTTTGCGAAGTACAAGTAGCGGCGGTTAGCCTGTGATTCGCCTGCGAATGCGTCCTTCAGGCACTGTTCGGTCTTTGAACCTTTGAGCTGGGCCATATAGCCTCCTGACAAATAAAAATATGAAGAAGAAGTGGAGTCTAGATCTATAGAGTTCGGTCAAAAAACCGACTCAATCTCTACTCTTTTCATAGTTTATCCGGCAGATATCTATAAAGGAAATTAAATTTATCTACTTTTTAGATAGTTTTTTCCTAATAGGTCGCAATAACAAGGGCCCAAAGGGTAAATACCCCCCTAGAGCCACCTATGGCGTGTTAATTGGCCTTTTCGGCCATCCAGCGCTCGGTTAAACGCACAAAGTAGCTGGCCCCGACAGGAATAATGGCGTCATTGAAGTCATATGAGGTGTTATGCACCACGCAAGCACCCTCGCCGTGTCCTTCCAGACGGTGATGGCCTTCCCCGTTGCCAATAAATGCGTAACAACCCGGCTTGGCCATCAACATGTGCGCAAAATCCTCCGCGGCCATGACCCCAGGGAACTGATCATTGACCATCTCGGGACCAACGATCTCACGCATGACTTGAGCCGCAAACTGCGCTTCTTTTGCATGATTGACCACTGGAGGCGAGGCGCGTCTAAAGAAAATCTCGGCCTCACACTCGTGCGCCAGGGCAATCTGGACCGCAAGTGTGCGCAAACGCTCCTCCAATCGATCCAAGGCCGAAACTGAAAACGTACGAATCGTGCCGCCGACTGCCGCCACATCCGGAATGACGTTAGGCGCCACGGAGCCCTCAAGCTGCGTCACCGCCAGCAAAGCACGCTCAGTGCTCGGGATGACTTTTGCCACCAAACCCTGCAGTGCTTGAGCAAACTCCAAGGCGGGTGCGATCGGATCCGTTCCCGTATGCGGTAAAGAAGCATGCGTTCCCTGACCCTTCATCTTGACTTTGAAGGTATTGCTCGAGGCCATGAAAGGTCCGTTATTGAGGGCAAAGCCGCCCACGTTGCCGATCGAAAAGTTGTGTAAACCAAATACCGCCTCACAGGGGAAGCGCTCGAACAACCCGTCCTCGATCATCTTCTTGGCACCCGCTTTACCCATTTCCTCAGCTGGCTGGAACACAAAGTTCACCGTGCCATTGAAATTGCGCGTCTGGGATAAGTGCCAAGCGGCGGCGAGCAGCATGGTCGTATGCCCGTCATGGCCACACGCATGCATCTTTCCGTCATTGGTGGACTTGTGCTCGAACTCATTGATCTCCTGCAAGGGCAAGGCATCAAGATCAGCACGCAAACTTAAGGTTCGACCGCCCTCTCCGACTTTCAAGACGCCCACGACGCCTGTGCCCGCGATACCGCGATGCACTTCGATCCCCCACTCCTTGAGAAGGGTCGCGACAATCTCAGAGGTGCGGTGTTCATCGAAACCGAGCTCAGGATGGGCGTGAATATCACGGCGGATTTTGATAAAGCGGCTGTAATCCGCAAATGCATCGACGAGTTTCATATTTAAGCTGCTCCGATTAAAAGTTAACGTTGTTGCCGCCCTTGAGACCCAAGATATCGCGCGCCTCATCGGGCGTCGCAACCTCGCAGTTCAAGGCTTCTAAAACCGTACGAATACGCGTCACCTGTTCAGCATTGGACGCCGCCATCTTGCCAGGCCCAATCCACAGAGAGTCCTCAAGACCCACGCGCACATGCGAACCCATCGCAGCGCCCATCGTTGCCAATGGAATCTGGTTACGACCTGCACCTAGGATCGACCACTGATACTGATTACCAAACAAACGGTCTGCCGTGCGGCGCATGTGCATCAGATCTTCTGGGTGAGGACCAATGCCGCCCAAAATTCCAAATACCGATTGAATAAAAATAGGTCCTTTCACCAGGCCTTTTTCGGCGAAATGAGACAAGTTATAGAGGTGACTGATGTCGTAACACTCAAATTCAAAACGTGTGCCGTTTTCGGAACCGCGCCTTAAAATTGTTTCGATATCTTTATAGGTATTTTTAAATACGAGGTCGCGACTATTTTCAAGATGCTGACGCTCCCACTCGTGCTTAAATTCTTTGAAGCGATCCAGCATCGGAAACAGTCCGAAATTCATCGATCCCATATTGAGTGAGGCGACTTCGGGCTGAAAGGTCATCGCCGGACGCATGCGCTCCTCAACCGTCATGTGCGGGCTACCGCCCGTCGTGATATTGATCACGGCATTGGTGGCGGCTTTGATTTCTTTTAAAAATGGTCGGAAAAACTCAGGGTCTTGCGTTGGCTTTCCATCCTTGGGATCTCGCGCATGCAGATGCAAGATCGCGGCACCCGCACGGGCCGCATCAATCGCCGACTTGGCGATTTCCTCAGCAGTGACGGGAAGATGGGGCGACATGCTCGGGGTATGAATCGCCCCCGTTGCCGCACAGGTAATAATGACTTTTCGCGCGCTGGCCATACTGACTCCGTGTCTTTACGTTTGATTAAATACGTGATGAAACTTCCTAACTTAAGCTATTACTCTGCTGACTTTTTATGCGCCGCCAAGGCCATTAATCGCCGATCGCGCCAAAGTCGCCGCTCAAGCAATTTTTCCTTTGGCAAAGCGGCACGTCTTTGCGACTCAAGCTTTTCGATCACCGCTTCTGACCAAGGCTCGGTTGAGGTCTGCTCAGTAGAAATAGACTGATACATATCGTTAAAGCGTCTTGCGTAATCCGCCAGACCGTCAGGGGCATTCAGGTCGATCGTTTCAAAAGGCCCCATAAAGGACCACCGCAAACCAAGACCCTCGCGCACCGTCACATCTAGCCCCTCGGCATCGACATAACCCTGCTCGACCAGTCTAAAAGCTTCGCGCAGCAGTGCGCCTTGCAAACGATTGAGGACAAAGCCCTTGAGCTCACGATGAATCTTGACGGGTTTTTGACCAACACCCTCCATCACATCCCAGGTTTGCTGCACCACCTTGGCGTCGGTCCAGGGTGCGCCACAAATCTCAACGACAGGGACGAGATAAGGAGGATTGACGGGATGCGCAATGAGGCACCGCGCGCGTCCGGCAAGCGCGTCCGTAAAAGCAGAAGCAGGAATACTAGAGGTGGAGCTCGCCAGAATCGTCGCAGGCGGCGCGAGAGCATCCATGCGGGCAAAGATCTCTTTTTTCATCTCAAGCCGCTCGGGCAAACTCTCTTGCACATAGTCTGCGCCAGCCATCACTTCTTCGAGCGAGGCGCATCCACTAATGCGTGAAAGAAGCCCCTTAGGGTCATCGATCAAACCAGCGCTCTGGAGGTCTGCGACCTGCTTTTCAATCAGCTTGGCTGCGCCACTGACCGCCGCCGGATCGCCATCCCACATCTTGACGCGATGACCGCCGCGGGCAAACACAATCGCCCATGCCTGTCCGACCAACCCCGAGCCCACAATTGCGATATTCATATGCCCCTCAATGCGTTTAATTTTTCACAATAATACGTTTATGTCAGCACCAGCAAGCGATTTGCGTCCTTAGGGTGCGTGATCACAGTCCAATCCAAATCAAAGGCCTGCTTGAGCGTCTCTGGCGTCAGAACTTCACTTGGTAAACCTTGCGCGACGACGCTTCCTGCATTGAGTAAAACAAGACGATCGCAATGTCGCGCCGCCACGTTGAGGTCATGCATCACGATCAGTACGCCAATCCGAGCTGTCCCGACCAATTGCTCCAGCACCTGCATAAACTGAATCTGATGTCTTGGATCGAGGCTGGCCAGTGGCTCGTCTAAAAGCAAATAGGCTACACCCTTGTAATGTTCGATCGCAAAGCACTGAACAAGCGCGCGCGCGAGTTGCGCTCTTTGTTGCTCGCCCCCGGAAAGTGCCGTGTAAAGGCTTTCTTGGAGCAATGACAACTCAGTCAGCATCAACGCACGCTGTGACCATTGCTCAATCTGCTCTGGCTGCGCCTGAGAAAACGGGTATGCGCCCATCTGCGCGACTTCAAGTACGCTCAAGTCAAAACTCAAACTCGACTGCTGGGTCACCACCGCACGCTGCTGCGCAAGATCTAACGCAGAGCATGTATCAAGATCAATCGCATCGAGTTTGATGACCCCTTGCGCAGGCGAAAGCTCGCCCGCGAATGCCGCGAGGAGCGTCGACTTACCCGCGCCATTGGGACCGAGTAATCCTACAAGCTCGCCGGGCGTGATCGTCAAGGACACGTCGCGCAACAAGACGCGCCGCTCCCGTTCGAGCGTGAGATGAGTGGAATGAATCGTCAAGCCGCTGGCATTGTCTTTGCAATGGGTGGCAAATTCAACACACTGTTGTACCAAGCCTCGAGCTTTGGATGACCTGGGCGCCATGGCTCATGCGCGAAACGGAAATCCAGATATCCTAAGGCACAGGCCACGGCGATGTCACCGATGGTCTTGAGCGCGCCGAGACTAGCGGCTTCTTTTTCGAGCACATCCACTGCGCGCGCGACCTTACCGCGCTGCAAATCGATATAAGCCACGCGGCCTTCGTCTTGTGGCAAGGCTATTTCGCGGCGGCGGGGCTGACTCGCATCCAGGATGCCATCGCCGATCGCATGAAGACGCAGCGCCTTCCAGCGTGCGGGACCTGCTGCTGGGAACAGCGCAGGCGCGCTACCAATGCTATCGAGAAACTCGCAAATCATAGGACTGTCAAACAGCGCAACGCCTTCGTCAGTCACCAACGTTGGTATTTTGCCCAGAGGGTTGGTGTTCGATAACAGCGGATCAGTCGTGGCGATCGTCCACTTTTCTAATTGACTGTCAATGCCTCGCGCGATGGCGCAAGCCATCACTTTACGAACATAAGGACTGGCGCCAGAAGCGGTAATTTTCATAAAAGCATCCGATTAAATAGGTGTATCAATAAAAAATGAGTGTAAGGATAAATTCGATCTATTTGTACTACAAAATTCGTTATTCTCCGGTGTGCTGCTATGCAGCAAATATTGATTGCCTACAAAGTGATTGTCTGTAGTAAATTTTGGCACGAGAATTTACATCTAGAACGCCTACGGACACGCCATGCCTACACCGATCAATCTTCACGACTTCAGAGCGCTCGCCCAACGCAGGCTGCCAAAAATTGCTTTTGACTTTATCGATGGTGGCGCCGATGACGAGCTCGGCATGCTTCGCAATCGAGAAGCCTTTTCAAAGTATCAACTCCTACCGCGATACTTGGTGGATGTGACCCAACGCGATCAGTCTGTTGAACTCTTCGGTCGCACCTACTCCAGTCCGATTGGCATTTCTCCTACCGGGATGGCCGGCCTGTTCCGGACCGGCGCGGACGCGATGCTGGCAGCCGCTGCAAAAAAGGCGAATGTTCCATTCCTTTTGTCGAGCGCGAGCAATTTAAAAATCGAAGAAGCCGCCCAAATCGCGCCAGACAATGTTTGGTTTCAAATGTATGCCACCAGTGATCCACGCATCAACCTCGATCTAGTCAAAAGGGCCCGTGAGGCGAACGTAGGCGTTCTCGTCATTACCGTCGACGTACCTGTGAACTCCAACAGAGAACGAAACCGTCGCAATGGCTTTACGCGTCCTTTTAGAATGACGCCCGCCATCATGCTTGATGCGTTGACCAAGCCGAGTTGGGTCATTGAGTATTTGAAAGCAGGAGGTATGCCGATGATGAGCAACTGGCAACCCTATGCCAAACCCGGCGCCTCGGCCGACGAAGTCGCAGACATGTATGGCACCCTGACACCCGCGGCCATGACAAGTTGGGACACTGTCGCAGCGATCAGAGAGCAATGGTCAGGCCCACTGGTGATCAAAGGGCTGCTCCATCCCGATGATGCGACGCAAGCCATCCAGGCTGGGGCCCAAGGCATCATTGTTTCAAATCATGGCGCGCGGCAACTTGATAATGCGCCCTCGCCGCTCACCATGCTACCGGCGATCAAAGCAGCCGTCGGCGATCGTGCAACCTTGATGCTGGATAGCGGTATAAGACGTGGATCGGATGTGGTGGTCGCAAAGTGCCTGGGTGCGCAAAGCTGCATCTTCGGACGCCCCACGCTCTATGCGGTTGCCGCGCTCGGGCAAGACGGCGCCGATCAAGTGCTGGCCATCATGCGCAAAGAAATCGATGCAATTTTGACACAAATAGGTTGCGGGCAATTCAACAAGCTCGATGGTCGCTATCTGCAACCATCGGTCTGAAAACACCGCGCATGATGCTTGGTTTGCTGCGCTTTAATCGCTCAACAAATCAATGACGACATTGCCAAGCACCTTGCCTTGCTCAACCGCCTCGTGCGCGGCAACAATGTCGGCTAACGCAAAACGTGCGCCAATCGCATGCTTGAGCTTCCCGGTTGCGAGTAGTTCGCTTAATCCTTTGAGCGCGACCTCTCGTTCCACAGGCGTCAAGTCGTACACCAAGAAAAACTGCAGGCTCAGACTTGTGGTTAAACACAGACGGAACGGGATCTGTGGAGGCTCGACACGATTCGAACCGAAACATGCCACCGTGCCGTGAGGCGCCAAAGCCCCATCGCGCACCAAATCCGTGGTCGTGGAAAAATCCATGTCAATGATGGCATCCGCACCGCGCCCACCAGTGAGCTCCTTGACCCGTTGCGCCACCGCCTCGGTTTTGTAGTTGATCGTTTCTTTCACGCTCGCAGCACGCGCATGCGCCGCCTTGGCTTCTGAACTCACGGTGCCAATCACTCGGGCGCCTTTGAGCGCGGCCATCTGAGCTGCGTAGTGTCCGACAGCCGAGGCCGCACCGATGACCAACACTGTTTTCCCAGCGATATCACCACAACGCCTGACCGCTTCAAACGCCGTCAACCCCGGGATGCCCATGCAGGCAGCACCATCAAAATCCACGTGCTCAGGCAAAGCAACCGCTTGTGCCTGCGGGAGCGCGACATACTGCGCCGCTGTACCAAAAGGTCGTTGATATTGTGCATTCCACAACCACACCCGCTCACCCAGACGCTCTTTTGAGACACCCGGTCCGACTTGATCGATCACACCGCCCGCATCACTATGCGGCACAATACGTGGATCATGGATGGGGCGATTGCGACGCGATTTGACGTCGGAGGGATTCACACCTGATGCGTGAATCTTGACTCTGACCTCTCCGGGACCGGCTTCGGGCGTAGGAAATTCGCCCACGCACAACACATCCCGGGCTTCACCATTTTTTTGATACCAAGCTGCTTGCATGACCACTTCCCATCATTATTTTTGAATTGGCCTAGCGACCGTTGAACGTGAGTTCTACTTAAGTTCTTCAGGGGCCCAACTCGGCCATCTTTTTTCAAGAAATGCCGAGACACCTTCTTTGGCAAGAACTTGGTCCAAAACGGAAGCGTTGCTCTCAGTCAATGTTTTGAGAAGTTTTTTTGTTGACTTAACCGCACCCAATTCAACAGTCATCAAATGACCCAGGATGCCATTGATCCTTGCATCAAGCTCAGACGCGTCACAGATCTCATGAATCAATCCTAGACGCCAAGCCTCTGCTGCGCTAAAGGTCTCGCCCGTCACTAACCACCTACACGCACTGCGAACGCCAATTGCCCGACTCAGATAAGGAGCCACAAGATTGGGCGTCAAGCCTAAACGCGTTTCGGCTTGCGTGAACTCTGCATCATGGCTCGCCACTGCGATATCGGCAGCCGCCACCAAGCCGACGCCAGCCCCCACGCAATGACCATTGACACGCGCAATCACGGGTACAGGCGACATCTCAATCGCTTTGAGCATGTTAGCCAAGGCAGCCGTCATCGCATCTGCCGCACCACTTTTACCGTCCAAGGCGGTTCGACACCAATTCAGATCCGTGCCCGAACAAAACGAGTCGCCACGAGAAGCCAGCACAATCGCGTTGGTCTGTGCGTCGTGAGCCGACTCGTTAATCGCTTGCGTCAACTCCTTGACCATGACTTCGTTCAGCGCGTTGTGCACCTCGGGTCGATTCAACCAAATGACGGCGACGCGCGAACCACGAACAACTTCAATCGTTTTAAACATATTTATTTGTAAAGAACCTCAGGTAACCACAACCCAATCGCAGGGAACATGTAGAGCATGAAGATCGCAAAAATCTGGATGCCCATGAATGGCAACATACCCAAAAAGATCTGATTCAACGTGACATGCGGCGGCGATACGCCCTTTAAATAAAAGGCTGCCATCGCAACGGGTGGCGATAAGAAAGCTGTTTGTAAATTCAAGGCGACCAGCAGACCAAAAAACAATGGATCAATATTGAACTGTGCGAGCAGCGGAACAAAGATCGGCATGAAAATCACAATGATCTCAGTCCACTCCAGTGGCCATCCCAACACAAAGATCAAAATCTGCGCGAGCAACATGAACTCAACCGAGGTCAACCCAAGAGATAGTACCCACTCCTCGATTAATTTTTGTCCGCCTAGCAAAGCAAAGGCCGCAGAAAATATTGAAGACCCCACAAACAACCAGCACACCATCGCACTTGTTTTAGCCGTTAAAAAGGTCGACTCTTTGAGTACGGTCAAATTCAGTCGGCCATACGCGAGCGCGAGCAAGGCTCCACCAAGCGCGCCCATCGCAGCGGCTTCGCTGGGAGTAGCCAAACCGAAACCGATCGAGCCCAACACGGCACCGATCAGCACAGACAAGGGGAAAAAAGACCCCATCAGCATTTTGAATACTTCGAGACGCGCCCAAGTCAGCGTGACATAAAACACCAGCATGATCAGGGCCGCGATACCCAAATAAATCCAATAGCCAGTCGGCGTCGGCAGTCGCTCAACTGCGGCATCTTCTTTAGCCGGCTCTTGTTTGGTCGCGACGGGCTCAGCCTTGCTAGTCTGCGATAACGAGACGGGTTCGCTTGATGGCGGTTCCGCTAGGCCAGAGGGCGGCTCGGCCAATCCTGACCCACTACCACTTTGATGGCTCGATAACTGCAACTCGGCAGGCACTTCATACACTGGCTTGGGCTCAGTCGCCATCCTATAAATGACCAGCGACAAAAAAGCGGTGATCAACAATGGCAACATGATCGCGAGAGCGTTGCGATTCATGTATTGCCGCGTCACCGCCGGATTTTTTGCTCGGCTAAAAAAGTTCGACACCAGACCCGTGGCCGCCAACGTAAAGCCTTGAGACTTGATCGCCTGAGAACCTGCCGGAAGAGGAATTTCGCGGTCCTTAGCCGATAGCGGAGGAGCCATATCGGGCCAAATTTTAGCGACAATCATGACATAGGTCGCATACAACACGGCAAGGCCTATGCCCGGCAATAACGCACCTGCATACAGGCGAACCACTGAGGTGCCCGTCGTCGCACCATACACAATTAAAAGCACAGAGGGCGGTATCAAAATACCCAAACAACCACCCGCAGTAATGACGCCAGCTGTGAGACGCACACTGTACCCAGCCTTGATCATGGCGGGCATCGCGAGCAAACCCATCAGCGTGACGACTGCGCCAACAATGCCTGTCGCGGTCGCAAAAATCGTACAAGTGACGAGCGTTGCGATCGCGAGCGAGCCTGGCAAACGCGCCAGCGCAAGATGCAAAGACTTAAATAACTTTTCAATCAAATTGGCGCGCTCAACCAAATAACCCATGAATACAAAGAGGGGTATTGAGATCAGCGCATCATTGGTCATCGTGGCATAGGTTCTTTGCACCATCAGCGTCAATGTCTGATTCAGCGCGCGGCCCGACATGTCAGGCGTCTGAATGATGTATGCGAGAAAGGTAAAGATCACCCCCATACCCATCAGCGTAAAGGCCGTCGGAAATCCAAGCATGATGGCAACCACGATCAGCGCCAACATAATCAGACCGATGTGCCCCGTTGTCAGTGCTGTCCACGGTGTTAAAAAGGCAATCAGCATCACGACGATCGCGATGCAACTAAATCCAAACCATATCGCCTTTGGCAATTTCATTTAGCATGCTCCTTGCCAACGACATACTTGTCCAGCGACTGAATATCCTCGTCTTTGACCCTAACAAGTGCTTTAAGTTTTTCAACATCGACTTCCTGAACGTCCGCCTCTCGCTCCGGCCATTTGCCGTCCCTTAAGCACATCACACAACGCGCGATTTCAGCAAAGCCTTGCAATAAAAGAAAGAATCCTGCGATGGGAATAAAAGTTTTAAAAGGATAGACCGGCGGTCCGTTTGCCATCAGGGAGGAGTGCTCATTAATGGCGATCGAATCGGCTGCAAAGGTCCAACCCGCCCACACCATTGCCGTAACACCGGGGATGAAAAAAAGAATGTATAAAACCAGATCGATCCAGGCCTGACCTCTTGGCGGTAGATAGCCGTAAAGAATATCGCCTCGCACATGACCATTCTTTGCCAAGGTGTAAGCACCCGCCATCATGAACATGATGCCGTAATACATAATCTGCAAATCAAAGGCCCACGAACTGGGCTGATTGAACACATACCTTGCGACAACCTCCCATGAGACATGCAAGGTCAGCACTACGATTAACCACGCGAAAGTCTTGCCCACGAAGGTGGACAACCCATCAATACGCCAAAGCCATTTATTCATACAACCATCCAGACATGCAGCCCGATCTGCGCTGCTTAAAAAGATGGCGCCCTAAAAAGACGCCATCTTTCTATTCGCTACAATTTAAAAAACTTACCCTTTCTTCGGAGTGAAGAAGTGGTTGTAGGCCATCCGGAAATTAACGTTTGTGTCGCCGGCCCATTTACCCGCACGCTCAGCAAAGGCTTTTTGCGAATCGATCACTTTCTTGAACAGTGGGTTTTCTGCTGATCGTTTAGCGACCATCTGATCCCAGATCTGAAGCTGTCTCTGCAAAATCGCGTCCGGCGTTTTGTAAAACTTCACGCCTTTGTCTTTCTGCAGCACTTCGTAGTCCTTGGAATAACGATCGATCGCTTTCCAAGACATGTCCGCACTCGCGGCCTGGGAAGCAACCGCGAGCACGCTCTTGAGATGGTTTGGCAAAGCATCATATTTCGCCTTGTTGAACAAAATCTCAAACTGCTCAGCGCTCTGGTGGAAGCTCTGCAACATGCAGACCTTGGACACATCGGAGAAACCTAAGAGCAAGTCCGAAGACGCATTATTAAACTCGGCACCGTCGAGCAGACCGCGATCCATCGCAGGAACAATCTCTCCGCCCGGCAAGGCATTGACTGCCGCGCCCATGGCCGTGTACATATCAATCGCGAGACCGACCGTCCGGAACTTTACGCCCTTGACGTCCTCGACCTTTGAAATTGGCTTTTTAAACCAACCAAATGGCTGCGTAGGCATCGGACCATACATTAAGGAAACGACATTGACGTTCATGGCTTTTTGAATTTCGGTCAGCAACGCTTTACCGCCACCGTATTCGTGCCAAGCCAACAGCATGTTGGCATCCATACCGAACGAGGGTCCTGAACCCCAAAGGGCAACCGCGGTATTTTTACCGTACCAGTACGCCAACACGCCATGGCCACCGTCCAAGGTCCCCGCGGATACCGCATCCAGCAAATTAAATGCAGGCACGACGGCTCCAGCAGGCAGCACCTCAATTCTGAGCTGTCCCCCGGCCATATCGTTTACTTTCTTGGCGTAATCAAGCGCGTATTCGTGAAAGATGTCTTTCGCGGGCCATGTGCTTTGGAAACGGAACGTGATGGGGGTAGTTTGCGCTTTTGCGACAACGGGCACGCCCAACACTGCGGCCGAACCTGCCGCCGCCGTGGAGAAAAACTTTCTTCTAGAAGACAAAATAGACATCCTCAACTCCTTAAAGTCGATAAACGCTGCGATTTTTTCCCTGCTGACGTTAACTTTTTAAGTTATTTTGAGTTCTGATGTCAGTCTTTAGACTATTTAACGCTTTGCTATGAACGGATACAACTAATACTTGATTAGTACTTACCCGAATATCACTCAATGTAAACATCAAGCGTCAACAATCAACGATCACGCTCGATCGCAAACGTACAAAAATCAATCAAGGCCTGCCGGGCCGGTGAGTCCGGCCAGAGCTCAATCGCTTGGCGGGCAAGAGCCGCCTCGGCGACCGCGCACCGGCTCGCATGCTCGAGTGCACCGGTTTCCTGAATCGCTCGGGCGACGGCATCAAAATCCGCTTCGCCTTTTTCAATCGCCTCGCGTACGAGCTGCTTTTGCTCGGGCGTTCCGACCTCCAACACCCGAATCAAGGGCAAGGTCGGTTTACCCTCGCGCAAATCGTCACCGACATTTTTGCCCAAAACGTCTACATCCCCGTTGTAGTCCAGCACGTCATCAACCAACTGAAATGCGGTACCAATATGGCGTCCGTAGGCCGCTGCGGCCTCTTGTTGAACACTCGAGGCTCCTGCCAAGACCGCACCCGCCTCGGCGGCTGCTTCGAATAGCTTGGCGGTTTTGAAGCGCACCACCTGCAAGTACCGGGCCTCGGACACATCCGGGTCATGAATATTGAGCAGCTGGAGCACCTCGCCCTCGGCAATCACCGTGGTCGCCCCCGACATAATTTGCATGATCCGCATGCTATCGACATCCACCATCATCTCAAAGGCCCGAGAATAGAGGTAGTCACCCACCAAGACGCTGGCGGCATTGCCAAACACGGCATTGGCCGTCCCGCGACCGCGCCTAAGGTCGGATTCGTCCACCACATCGTCGTGCAATAGCGTCGCAGTATGGATAAATTCGACCGCCGCGGCCATTAAGTGGTGATGATTGCCCTTGTAACCAAGCGCTTGGGCGACTAGCAACAAGAGGACTGGGCGCATGCGTTTTCCACCTGCGCCGATGATGTATTCGCCGATCGTGCGGATCAATACGACGTCGGAATTGAGTCTGGCACGGATGACGGCATCGACCGTTTCCATGTCCCGCGCCACTGGGGCTAAGAGGTTTGAGAGCTTAAACAAGAGACTTTCTTTTGACTTTCAAGTGGTTACACGCTATTATTTCTGGCTCGGCACATTCGCCGGGATCCCATTTGCACTAAAACAAGAGGTTAACCCATGTACGCGGTCATAAAAACTGGAGGCAAGCAGTATCGCATTGCTTCTGGTGAAAAACTTAAAATAGAACAGATACCGGCAGACATTGGGCAAGAAATTACGCTAGACCAGGTGTTATCCGTAGGCGAAGGCGACCAATTGAAAATTGGCGCTCCGCTTGTGGTAGGCGCGGTGGTTAAAGCTACGGTTCTTGCGCAAGGACGCCACGATAAGGTCAAGATCTTCAAGATGCGTCGTCGCAAGCATTATCAGAAGCGTCAAGGCCACCGTCAAAACTACACCGAGATTCTGATTGGTGACATCACAGCCTAATCGCTGCGAATGACACTCTCATCTTCACGGAAAGCACTAGGAATAAAAAATGGCACAGAAAAAAGGCGGGGGCTCTACCCGCAACGGTCGCGACTCAGAATCGAAACGTCTAGGCGTTAAAGCCTATGGCGGCGAGCTGATCCCGGCCGGTTCGATTATCGTGCGTCAGCGCGGCACAACGTTTCACCCTGGCACAAACGTAGGCATTGGCAAAGACCATACGCTTTACGCCTTGACCAATGGTCACGTTAAGTTCTCAGTTCGTGGCAAGCTCAACAAGTCGACTGTTTCGATCATTTCGGCTGAGTAATTTGCCTGTTATCCCAAAAAGCCCTGTCGCAAGCGGCAGGGCTTTTTATTTTCACGGTACCATTTACGCATGAAATTCGTCGACGAAGCCACCATCGAAGTTATTGCCGGCAAGGGCGGCAATGGCGCGCACAGCTTTCGCCGTGAGAAATTCATCCCAAAGGGCGGACCGGACGGTGGCGATGGCGGACGAGGCGGCAGTGTGTTCGCGCTCGCCGACCGCAACATCAACACCTTGATCGACTTTCGCTACGCGCGCAAACATCTTGCTAAAAATGGCGAGCATGGCCGTGGTTCCGACATGTATGGTGCCGCAGCGCCCAACATCACGCTACGCGTCCCTGTCGGCACCATCATTTACGATGCCGACACTGGCGAAGAGTTATTCGATATGAACCGCCATGACCAACAGGTCATTTTGGTGGCGGGTGGCGAAGGCGGCTTGGGCAACGTGCATTTCAAGTCCAGCGTCAACCGTGCGCCCAAGCAATGGACCCCTGGCAAAGAAGGCGAGCAGCGCAAACTGCGCATGGAGCTCAAGGTCTTGGCCGACGTCGGTCTCCTGGGTATGCCCAATGCGGGCAAATCCACCCTGATTAGCCGCATTTCCAATGCGCGCCCAAAAATCGCAGACTATCCCTTTACCACGCTGCACCCCAACCTGGGTGTGGTGCGGACCTCCGAGTCACGCAGTTTTGTGGTGGCCGACATCCCTGGTCTGATTGAAGGCGCCTCCGAGGGCGCAGGCCTGGGACACTTGTTTCTGCGTCACCTGACGCGTACCCGTATTTTGTTGCATATCGTTGACGTTTCTTCACAAGATCCGGACGAGGACTCTGTCGCACGCGCGCTAGGTGAAGCCCGCGCCATCGTCGAAGAGCTCCGCCTGTATGACGAAGCGCTCTACAACAAGCCGCGCTGGCTCGTCCTCAACAAGCTCGACGTTGTACCCAATCCCGAGGAAGTCAAAAAACGCTTCTGCAAGGAGTACGGCTGGACAGGTCCTGTGTATGCGATTTCTGCTCTTTCTGGTGACGGCACGCAACAACTGATCTGGGATCTGCAAAACGCCATTGATGCCTATCGCCAAATTGATAATATTGCCGAAGACAAAGCAGATGGCTCCTATGTCGCGCAAGACCCGCGTTTTGACGAGACTCGCAGTGCCGCCGATACGCCCACCTCTCAGTCCAAAGACTAAACACACGCAACATCCATGAACAGTAACGTTTTGCCAAGATCCGTGATTGCCACCGCTTCGCGCATTGTCGCGAAAGTTGGCTCTTCTCTTGTGACCAATGACGGTCAAGGGCTGGACAGACAAGCTGTCTCGCACTGGGCCAGCCAGATCGCTGCACTCCGCCTTCAAGGCAAACAAGTAATCCTCGTATCGAGCGGTGCGATTGCCGAGGGTATGGCGCGTCTTGGTTGGGCGAAACGTCCAACCTCCATGCATGAGTTGCAAGCGGCGGCGGCTGTCGGGCAGATGGGTTTGGCCCAAGCCTATGAAGTCGCCTTTTCCAAACACAATCTTCGCACCGCCCAAATTCTCCTCACCCACGAAGACCTCGCCGATCGTCAGCGCTATCTGAATGCGCGCTCCACACTTTTTGCGCTTCTCAGATTGGGCGTGGTTCCCATTGTCAATGAAAACGATACGGTGGCGACCGACGAGATCGCGGTCGGTGACAACGATACGCTCGGCGCACTCGTCACCAACCTCATCGAAGCCGACGCACTCATCATCCTGACGGACCAGCGCGGACTCTACGAGTCTGACCCCCGCAAAAATCCCGAAGCACGTTTTGTCTCGCATGCCAAAGCCGGCGACCTGAGCCTCGAAGCCATGGCCGGTGGCACGGGCAGCGGCATTGGCAAAGGCGGCATGCTGACCAAGATCCTCGCGGCCAAACGCGCTGCCCGTAGCGGTGCCCACACCGTGATCGCCTCGGGTCGTGAACCTGAGGTCATGGTCCGACTCGCCGCAGGAGAATGTATCGGCTCGGAGTTGCGTGCCGAACTCCCTGTATTGTCTGCTCGCAAGCAATGGATGGCCGATCATCTGCGCCTGCGCGGCAAGCTCTTGCTTGACGCCGGGGCGACCCATGCACTACTCATCGAGGGCAAAAGCTTACTCCCCGTCGGGGTCCGCAGCATCGAAGGCGACTTCGAGCCCGGCGATGTCGTGGCCTGCCTCGATCCCGATGGCAAGGAATGTGCCCGCGGCCTGATCAACTACTCCTCGTCTGATGCGCGACGCATCATGGGTCAACCCTCGAGCAAGATCGTCGATATCTTGGGCGCAATGACCGAAGCAGAGCTCGTCCACAGGGATAACCTCATCATTCTTTGAGATTGATGGGGGCATCGCCGCCAAACTGCATCATCCTGTCCTATACTTTGAACTTGATTGCGGGGGTACTTGGCATGCGCCAGGTTGAGAGAGTCCCTTCGTACCAGTACGGAT
>JBILJA010000028.1:0-21557 GCA_044368775.1 Burkholderiaceae bacterium | reverse complement strand
GACATTGGCATCTCTGCATCGACTGGGACATCGCGCCAGCCGAGGACAACCTGACCTTCGGCCCGCACCGAGCGTTCGAGCTCTTGTTCACAGGCGAGACGGGAGGCGATCTCTTTGGGTAAAAACACCATCGCAACGCCATATTCGCCGGGCGCGGGAAGCGTAATGCCTTGTTTGGCCAGATCTTGACGATAGAAAGCATCGGGGATCTGAATCAGAATTCCCGCACCATCACCCATGAGTTTGTCTGCGCCAACGGCACCCCGGTGATCGAGATTTTCGAGAATTTTGAGCCCTTGCTCAATAATGGCGTGGCTTTTTTGTCCCTTGATATGTGCGACAAAGCCAACACCGCAGGCGTCATGCTCGTGCGCTGGGTTATAGAGCCCCTGGGCTTTTGGGAGGCCTACGGTCGGTCTAGAGGAGACCTTAGTGGCAGATGAAGGATGAAAACTAAGTGGGAAAGTCGACATATCGTGCTCCAGGGACTGATCTGCGATGTTGCAGCGCAAGAGCGAAACAATACCCGCGAATATCATCCTGTGCAAGAAAATAAATTGGGGTGCGTCCCCATTTATTGCAGAATAAAAAGCGGCTCAAAATTAAATGGGGACGGATCAATTCTTTTTGGGTCGGCCTCGGTTGCCGGGGCTCACGCGTCGCGTGGCAATTTTTTGTAATTCGAGGATAAAGGACTCGTCCCCAAGCGCCCATTGTCCGTTCAAGCAAAAGGAGATGCGTTTGTCCGTGACGGGAGGTAAACCTTCGACAAGGCGCTTCCGGTAATTGGCTTGCCGGTCAAAAGGCGTGTTGCCACATAGCCAGTAATCAGGATGGGGCTGTAACCACGATATTGCTTGTGAGACAGTGCCCGCATGGACTCGAGCAGAAGACCAAGGCCAAGATTCGGCATCTTCGACCAAGTTTTCGCGGACAGGCTGCTGCTCAAGCCAAATAAGAGCGGGCAGTACCCACAAGCCTGGCTGGGGAATGGTCGCGTGATAGCGACCTGAAAACACGCCACCTATCTTGAGTTGCGCGGCGAGCTTGCGACCGAGTGCCTGAACCAGGGAAGGCACACTTTTATCGTCGGTGGGTGTTGCGAGTAGATGAAGGGCGCGAGGTGTGATGGACCAACCATGAAGCGATGCATTGCAAAGGGGGGCCGCCTCACCCAACCAAGTCGTCATATTTTGGTAGCGTTGATCGAGGAGAGGCTGATCGATCTGTTGCGCTGAATCAGAAAACTGGATCGAAACGAGCTGCGCGTAACCCGCAGCGTAGAGACGTGGCTGTCGGGCCATATTGGGAAAAGCCCGAGACTAGGGCTTTTTTAACCTATAAAAAAGATTAGGCTCGCTCACGATATACAGATTGCCGGCATCATCCGTCGCGATACCTTCTGGCCGTGGCATTGGTTTTGCGCCTTTTGGGGAAAGCGAAAGCATGCCTCGCCCCTCACCGGAGTCTCCATCAAGCTGGACGATCATTTGCGACTCTTCGCTCAGCAAAAATACACGTCCGTTGGTCGGGTCGGCTTCGACAGAGGAAAGGTCTGTCGCAAAAGGAACTTCGTCTAGCCAGAAGCTAATGTTTTCGATACGCAAGCCGCGTGAGTCGGGCGCCTGCAAGTAATTGAGTCCACTGACGCGATAAAGCGTACGCGGGCTGTGTTCTTTGGAAATGTATAGGCGGTCACGCTTTAGGTCGTAGCCTAAACCATTAAAACCTTGATTGGCATCCTCGCCCTCGCCAAAGCGCAAAAGTAGAGAAAAAGCACGGGTCACATCGAGGGATTGAGGAGACGAAGGAATCTCGGTCAACACGACACGGTTGCGCTTGCCGTTGACCAGCGCCACGCGGTTACCACCCATCCAGGCAATGCCATTGATGTCTGACATCCCTTTGACGGGGTAGGTGGCTAAGAGCTGTCCGTCAGTAGAAAGCGCGACGATGGCCGTAGGCTTATTGACCACACCCCAAAGCCGCTTTTGCAAAGGGTCGTAGGTCAACCCCGCAAATTTGCCCTCTAGTCCTTGAACAGGACGGGGCTGGTCAGGCGGAGCGAACCCCGTAAGGGTGTTTCCTCCTTGAGCCGTAATTTTCTTTTCCCACTCGGCTTGTTTGGCAGCCAGACCGGAAATCCAACGATAAGCCACCTGCTCGGCGTGGTAATAGCGCACGCCGATGTAAGTCGCCCAGCCCACAGCGATGATGAGTAGGCAGGCAAGCAATATTTTGGAAAGAAACTTGACTAAGTCGGACATACCCGAATCCAGGGACAAACAAAAACGCCTCAGACTAAAAAGGGCGTCTGACATACGTTCTCAGATTAACACTCTGAAGGGTAATAAGGAACTTTCCTAGCTGAAAACCGTCATATTGGCACTCAAGGCGTTCGAGTGCTAACATTAGGCATTGGATGACGCCTCAAAAAGGAGTCTTTCTTCATGACAAATACGGCAGCTTTAACCTTGCAACCTAGTCAACTCGCAATGGCCATTTCGAATCCAGGCTCGCTTGGAACGATTGAGGCCTATATTTCAACAGTCAACCGCCTGCCTGTGCTGACACCAGAGCAGGAGAGCGCTCTTGCCCGAAGGCTTCGTGACGATCAGGACATCGACGCGGCGCGTGAGCTGGTGCTTTCCCATCTTCGCTTGGTGGTGTCCGTCGCTCGGCAGTATCTGGGTTACGGCTTACCGCATGCGGATTTGATCCAAGAAGGCAACGTAGGGTTGATGAAGGCCGTCAAGCGCTTCGACCCGGAGCGTGGTGTCAGGCTCGTTTCCTTCGCCGTACATTGGATCAAGGCCGAAATTCACGAATACATCGTGCGCAACTGGCGGATGGTCAAGGTCGCAACTACGAAAGCGCAACGAAAGCTATTTTTTAATTTGCGCAGCATGCGCCCTGATGGGCAAACGCTGGATTCCAAACAGGTTGATGAGATCGCGGCGCATTTAAATGTGCGTACCGAAGACGTGCGTGAAATGGAGGTTCGCCTCTCTGGCCGCGAAATGTCGCTTGAAAATCAAGACGACGATGAAGATGCGTACGCACCGATTGCGTACTTGTCCGATGAGGGGCATGACGATCCAACGCAGGTGCTTGCGCGCAGGGATGAAGACCTGATGCGCGGAGCCGGATTGGATCGTGCCTTGGAAGCACTTGACCCTCGCTCGCGTCGCATTGTTCAGGCGCGCTGGTTACAGGACGATAGTGGCGCTACGCTGCACGAGTTGGCAGAGGAGTTTGGCGTTTCGGCCGAGCGTATTCGTCAAATCGAAGTCGCCGCCATGAAAAAAATGCGTTTGGCCTTGACGAACTAAAGTCAAAAACCGGCAACATCACGTACCATAGGGTTCTGTTGGCAGGCAAGGCCATCCAAGCTTTCGGAATCAATTGGTATGGACATCAACTCCTTTGTGTTTGGACTCACGGGCCTTTTGGCGCTCGTGTGTTTCATGCCGCCACTTGCCGGGCGCGTCAAGCTCCCCTATTCGGTTTTTCTTGCGATCGCAGGCTGTGTGCTGGGTTATGTTTCCCACGTACATCAATGGGCGCCGCCGGTCCTGGGCGAGTTTCTGACGATTCTTAGTACTTTTGAAATATCGTCTGAAACATTTCTGGTTGTATTTTTACCGATCTTGCTTTTTGAAGCGGCACTCGCAATGAATGTGCGTAGGCTGCTGGATGACTTAGGCCCTATTTTAATGATGGCTGTGGTGGCCGTTATCATCAGCACGGTACTGGTTGGCGTGGTCTTATCCAACATCTCCGGCTTTAGTCTGGTGGTTTGTTTGCTTCTAGGCTCGATTGTTGCCACGACTGACCCTGCCGCAGTGATCGGGATTTTCAAAGAAGTCGGCGCGCCTGCGAGACTCAACACACTAGTCGAAGGCGAAAGTTTGTTGAACGATGCGGCGGCCATCGCTTTGTACGCGGCACTGATGGGCGTGTTGTCTCATACAGCAGAGCTGAGCTTTGGCGCACTCTCGCAAAATTTCCTTTATCTCTTTATTGGCGGTGGTCTGACGGGCTTCGTGCTGGCGCGACTCGCTTGTTTGTCGTTTCCTCTGTTGCGTGGTTGGCCTGCCGCAGAGATTTCTTTGACGATCTCTGTCGCCTATTTGTCCTATTTTGTTTCTGAACATTATCTTCATGTTTCGGGTGTCGTGGCTACCGTGGTGGCTGGCTTGGTGGTGGGTTCGACCGGCCGCACGAGAATGGCGCCAACAACGTTCGTGACGCTTTCACAGTCGTGGCATCAGTTTGGTTTTTGGGCGAACTCGCTGATCTTTTTGTTTGCGGCGATGCTGATCCCCAAGGTCATGGAAAATGCGACATGGATACATCTCTTTTATGTTTTCCTCGTGTTTGGCGTGACACTTTTGGCGCGCGCGATCGTTGTGTTTGGTCTAGTGCCGATACTCTCTTTTTCAGGCATCGGAGCCCGCATTGGCTCGAGATTTAGAGTGGTGCTGTGGTGGGGCGGACTGCGCGGCGCGCTGTCTCTCGCGCTTGCGCTCGCCGTCACCGAGCGTACAAGCTTACCTGCGGAGGCGCGCGAATTTATCGCGATTACGGTCACAGGCTTTGTGCTGGCAACCCTCTTTATCAATGGGCTGACCTTACAGCCTTTGATCAAGATGCTGGGCCTAAATTTACTGACTAAAAAAGAGCGCGCATTAAGGAATCAAGCTGTCATGGTCGCTACAGCGATGATTCAGCAAGAGACCGATGAAATTGCCCGCTCCGAGCATGTCTCTGGCGCAGCGCGTGATCATGTTTATGCGGCCTTTAACAAAAGCATCGAACAAGGCAGTGAGCTCCACATCGAGCATTTTTCGATCAAAGAGCGTGTTGATCTTGGCCTCACGATTTTGGCAAGACAAGAGTACGAGCGGTATTTTGATGTGTTGAAGCATCAGATTATTGATCGCAACATGGCGGAGCGATTACTCGGGCGAGCGGAGCGTCTAGAGGAGTCCGTTCGCTTACGGGGCGTGCGGGGCTTTGAGGCGAGTACTGCACGATCAATGCGTTATCCCCGTCGCTTTAGGCAAGCGATGCGTATTTATGAAATTTTTGGTGTGCAACGCTGGTTGGCGCATGAATTAAGTCAGCGCTTTGTCGCATTGATGTGCATGCGCTCCATTTCACAACAGTTGCTGGACTTTATTGCAAAAAAACTCCCTGACATTCTGGGTCCTGAGGCTTGTGAAAAAATCACTGCGTTGCATACGCAGCGTTTGTCCATGATTCGTGAAGCGCTGCATGCGCTGGAGCTTCAGTACCCTTCATATTCGCTGTGGATGCAAGAGCACTATTTGGGACGTATCGCGCGGCGCCTTGAGCGCGAGCGTTATGGCGAGATGTTTGACCAATCGCTCATTAGCGGCGAGGTTTTTGAAAGTCTGTCGGACCAAGTGACAAAGCGCTGGGCGTTCCTGGATAAAGATGCTCCTCTTGATATACAGATGGGCTCGGCAGAACTTGTTGCGCGTGTGCCCTTATTGATGGGCTTGCCTGAGGAGGCGCAGCGCGCAGTCAGTCGCATGCTTAAGCCCCGTCTTTTTTTACCTGACCAGCTGATTTGGGGAAAAAAAGCGCCTCCTTTTGGCTTGTATATCGTCGCCTCTGGCGCCGTAACGATTTTATTGCCGGATGGCACGCACGTTGAGTTGGGCTCGGGAGAGTTTTTTGGAGAAATGTACCTGCTGGATCATGACGTGCCTGAAGATTTTGAGGTGCGCTCATTGGGATATACCAAGGTGCTGTGTTTGCCTGCGAGAGACTTTGATGAGTTGCTCAGGCAGGACCCCACCATCAAAGCCGCGATTGAGTTGGTGGCCAAGCAGCGCATGCGCGCACTCGAAGTTTGGCGCGCCCATCAAACGACTAATACGCCGCCCGACGCCATAGATCCTCAGTAATCACAATCGATGCTTCTAAGGTAAATGCGTCTTCTTTGAGCATTTGATAGAGGGTCTCTATCTCGAGAAGTTGGATTTCCATCACCTCTCCATCGCGGTTTTTTGGGGTGACATGATCGGCCAGAACACATTCGCAGGTGAGTACGGCCTCAGTTTGAAAACCTTCAGGCAGTTGACGTCGCATATGTGCGATGGTTCTTAGGGGGGTGCGCGCCACAATGTCGGGCGCATCTAGACCGGCTTCTTCGTCAGACTCGCGGACCAGCGCGAAGTCGGCGTCCTCGAGATTGCCGACAAGCCCGCCAACAAGCGTATCCCACATCCCAGGGTCTGTAGCTTTGGTCAGGGACCGTCGGGCAACCCAGAGCCGGTTGTCTGTAGACCAACCGCTCAGGTGCACCGCGCGGGTCGTGAGCCCGAGTGGGCGCATCACGCCACGCTCAATAGCACCGACCCGGTTACCAAGGGTGTTGTGCTGTTCGTTTGCCACAGACCAGACGTCCAGCAACTCGTTGCGCCAGCCGGGCGTGCAGCCGGCGTTTTGCAAGGTGAGTGCGATATCGGCGAGACAGGCGTCAAGCGGGGCTCCTAAAGGCAGATTTTCCCCAAAATAGGCTGTAGTTGGGGTGAGCCTTACTCCTTTAACGTTCGAGAGAGCCTTGACCGCACCTGGAAAAAGCCAGCCACAGCGTTGGCCCCCAATCACTAAGGGTAGAGATCCCGGGAGTGGCTCTTGGGTGGCGCGCTCGATAAAACCATTCAAAAGAGTTTTGAGGCTATTTCGATCGGGGGAAAAGGCTGAATTTTGCATGTTGAGCATACGCCTGATGTAGAAAAGGGATTGTAGTGCAGCATTCAAGTCGCGGCTGCGCTACAATCACCTCCGTTTCTTTGCGATACGCGCTAATCCTTGGGAAAAAATTCCGCCTACGGTTAGCCATACAATAATTCTGCGCAAGGTGGTCGTTCAAATCAGGCATTGCCTAGTGTTTGTTCCGATTCATCTACGTGCGTTGTGTTTTAGAGGTCAGCATGAAGAAGTTGAGAGGGTTACTGGGCGCCTGTGCCATGTTTTTCTTTGGTATTGCAAGTGCGCAGGTACAAGACATGCCCGGCGGGCCGCGAGTCAATCAGCTCAATCTCCCTGAGGGAGTGAACCAGATCGCGCGGGATGTGGTTTGGCTGCACTGGTTTATGTTGATTGTCTGTTTGGTGATCTTCGTGGCAGTATTCGGCGTCATGTTTTACTCGATCTGGGCGCACCGCAAATCCCGCGGCTTTAAGCCCGCGACATTTCATGAACACATGGGCGTTGAAGTTGCCTGGACCGTGGTGCCTTTCATTATTGTGATCGCTATGGCTTTGCCTGCGACCCGTACCGTTGTGGCGATGAAGGACACGAGTGGCGCGGACTTGACCGTGAAGGTCACGGGCTACCAGTGGAAATGGGGCTATGAGTATATCGACGGTCCTGCTGCGGGGGTCAAGATCCTCTCTAATCTGTCCACGCCTCGTGCTCAGATTGAAAACAAGGAACCTAAAGGTCCCTTTTATCTGATGGAAGTGGATAACCCGCTTGTGGTGCCTGTTGGTAAAAAGATTCGCGTGGCCGTGACGGCCGCAGACGTGATCCACTCTTGGATGGTGCCAGATCTGGCTGTCAAACAGGATGCGATTCCTGGCTTTGTGCGCAATACCTGGTTCCGTGCCGACAAGATCGGTGAGTACCGTGGGCAGTGTGCAGAGCTGTGCGGGAAAGACCACGCTTTCATGCCAATCGTCGTGAAGGTTGTTTCTGAGGAAGATTACGCAAAATGGTCGGCTGAGCAGAAAAAACTGTTGCTTGCCGCAGCGGATGATCCCAAAAAAGAATGGACGGCTCCTGAACTGATTTCACGTGGCGAAAAGGTCTATGCCTCTAATTGCGTAGCTTGTCACCAAGGTAGCGGCAAAGGCGTCGTAGGCGCTTTCCCAGCCTTGGATGCAAGTGCCTTGGTCATGGGACCCAAGGCCGCCAACATCGACATTTTGTTGAAAGGCAAGCCTGGTACGGCGATGGCCTCTTATGCACAGCTTAGTGATGTAGAAATTGCAGCAGTGATTACGTACACACGTGCTTCTTGGACGAATGCAGGCAAGGGTAAAGACCCTGTTGTTTCGCCTGCCAATGTCAAGGCGGCACGCTAAGTTTGCACGTTGTGGGCGGTTTTGGTTCAGTCAAACAGATCAATTCATATAGATCGCTGCTCTCTCCTACAAAGAGAGAGTGGCTTAAGTAGGATAGGAGTTCGCCATGAGTAGCATTCCAGCAGATCAGATTGGTGGCCACGGCCACGGTCATGACCACGATCACGCGCACGATCACGACCATCATCATGGTCCCTCGTTGCATGGGTGGCGTCGTTGGTTGTTTGCGACCAATCACAAAGACATCGGTACGATGTATTTGATTTTTTCTTTCGTGATGTTGCTCCAAGGTGGTGCGTTAGCACTGCTGTTGCGTACGGAGCTTTTCCAGCCTGGTTTGCAGTTCTTTCGTCCGGAGCTTTTCAACCAGTTCACGACGATGCATGGCTTGATTATGGTGTTCGGCGCGATCATGCCGGCCTTTGTAGGCTTTGCCAACTGGATGGTACCTCTGCAAATTGGCGCCTCCGACATGGCGTTCGCTCGCATGAACAACTTTAGTTTCTGGTTGTTGCCGGTTGCGGCGACCCTCTTGACGGTTTCCTTCTTTGTGCCTGGTGGCGCAACAGCTGCGGGTTGGACGCTCTACGCGCCCTTGACCTCCCAGATGGGACCCGGCATGGATTTCGCGATTTTTGCGATCCACCTTATGGGTGCCTCATCGATCATGGGCGCCATCAACATCGTGGTCACGATTTTGAACATGCGCGCGCCCGGCATGACATTGATGAAGATGCCTTTGTTTTGCTGGACATGGTTGATTACTGCGTACCTGTTGATCGCAGTGATGCCAGTGTTGGCGGCTGCGATCACCATGGTGCTGACCGACCGTCATTTCGGTACCGGCTTCTTTAACGCAGCTGTTGGTGGTGATCCGGTCTTGTACCAGCACATTTTCTGGTTCTTCGGTCACCCCGAGGTGTACATCATGATTCTGCCGGCCTTCGGCATTGTCTCTGCCATTATTCCTGCTTTTGCTCGCAAGCAACTGTTTGGCTATGCCTCGATGGTTTATGCCACGGCTTCGATTGCCATCTTGTCGTTCATCGTCTGGGCGCACCACATGTTTGCCACGGGTATGCCTGTGACGGCGCAGTTGTATTTCATGTATGCCACGATGTTGATTTCGATCCCAACAGGCGTCAAAGTGTTTAACTGGGTTGCCACGATGTGGCGCGGTTCTATGACGTTCGAAACGCCCATGTTGTTTGCCATTGGCTTTATCTTTGTGTTTACGATTGGTGGTTTTACGGGCTTGATCTTGTCCATGGCACCGATCGATATTCAGGTGCATGACACGTATTACGTGGTGGCGCACTTCCATTATGTGTTGGTGGCAGGTTCCTTGTTCGCCTTGTTTGCGGGCACGTATTACTGGTTGCCTAAATGGTCGGGCTACATGTATGACGAGCGCCTGGGTAAGTGGCATTTCTGGATGAGCATGATCTCGTTCAACATCACCTTCTTCCCGATGCACTTTATGGGTCTCGCAGGGATGCCGCGTCGCTATGCGGATTATGCAGCGCAGTTCACAGATTTCCACCAGGTTGCAACGCTTGGCGCATTTTGGTTCGGCTTCGCACAGTTGCTGTTCCTCTACATCGTCTTGAAAGCCTATGCTGGCAAGGGTGAGCGCGCACCGGCCAAGCCATGGGAAGGCGCTGAGGGACTCGAGTGGACGGTTCCTTCACCTGCTCCGTTCCATACGTTTGAGACTCCACCGCAGGTTAAATAGGATTTTTGATGACCCCAGAACAACGTCGCAAGAATAAGCGGGCCGGACTCATTTTTCTGGTGCTTGTCCTTGTGATGTTTGGATGGACCATTGGCAGGCAGTTTTATACGCATTATTTTTCCTGAATCAGGTGAGGCGGTAAACGCGTGAGTCAGGATCTAAAAGAGTTATCACAGCGCAAGCTGAACTTTCTACAAACGCTCAAGGCTATTTCATGGGCAATGTTCGGAGTTAGAAAAGGCAAGGGGTATGAAGAAGATATCGCCAAGCTCAACCCAGTACATCTCATTGTGGCTGGATTGTTGTTTGGAGTGATATTTGTGGTGAGTCTTGTGTTGATTGTCCAAGTGGCCGTCGCAAGTCTCAGCTAGAAAAATTTGATTATTTGTAGTCTGGAGAACAATATGAGTGCATCCCACTCTGCTCACGTTAAAGAGGCACCTTATTATTACGTGCCTGCTGATTCGTCGCACCCGGTCAGTGCCAGCATTTCTTTGCTGGTCGTTATGTTGGGCGCTTCGGCTTGGGTCAATGGCATACAAGCCGGCATGTGGGCTGTCTTTGCTGGCTTACTGGGTCTCTTCGTGGTGTTGTACAAGTGGTTCGGGGACGCTATCCGGGAGTCCGAAGCAGGCTTGAACAGCAAGCGCATCGATGCCTCGTATCGCTGGAGCATGAGCTGGTTTATTTTCTCCGAAGTCATGTTCTTTGCGGCGTTTTTTGGCGCGCTTTGGTATACGCGTGTTGTCACGATGCCATGGCTTGGCGACTTGGATCACAAGCAATTATTGTGGCCAGAGTTTAATGCGGTCTGGCCAAATCTCGGACCTGCAGGCGTGGTTGAGGCGTTCGAAACCATGGGTCCTTTCTGGTTGCCGACGATCAATACGGCGCTGTTGTTGGCCTCAGGCGTTACGCTGACGATTTCACATCATGCTTTGCGTGAAAATCATCGCAGCAAATCTATTTTCTGGCTGTTTGCCACGATTGTGCTTGGCTTTGTCTTTGTGGCATGTCAGGCTTACGAATACTTTTATGCCTACTCGTCATTGAATCTTCGTTTTGATTCAGGCGCATACGGTTCGCTCTTTTACATGCTGACGGGCTTTCACGGTTTTCACGTGTTGCTGGGCGCCACGATGTTGGCAGTCATTTGGGTTCGTATGTTGAAAGGTCACTTCACGGCCGACAATCATTTTGGTTTTGAAGGTGCCGCATGGTACTGGCACTTTGTTGACGTTGTCTGGCTTGGACTCTACATCTTTGTGTATTGGTTCTAAGGAACTCTTCTCGCAGCATTGCACATGTTGCGCTGTATAAAAAAAGGGTCAGCATGAAGCTGGCCCGATTTTTTTAGAGCAAGGGCTTAGCGTTTGAAGCCTGTTGTTTCAATCCAGCCCATCCAATGGGAAAACAACAGGAAAAGAAAGAGCGCAACGGAAAGCCCAATACGAACAGTCAGGGCATTGACGGTTTTATTTGATGTCCCTTTGTCGCGCATGAGGTAGAACAGCGCTGAGCCTAAGCTGCCTAAAATGCCAACAAACGCAAGAATCACTAAATAACGCATGACAGCCCTCACTTAAAGTCGAGATTATCGCAGACATGAAGCATGCTACCTCCAATAGACTAACCTGGATTGCCTTAATGCTTCTAGGGGTAGTGGCTGTGGTCTGCATCATGTTGGGGAGATGGCAGCTTGAACGTGCGGAGCAACGCAGAGAGGTGGCCGCCACGCTCGAGGCAGGCAGGCGTGCGCCTCCCGTTAGCTTAGTGCCTGACATTGCGGATTCTGAATTGCGTGCTTGGAGGCCCGCCCAAGCCGAAGGTCGCTGGCTTAGCGAGTGGAGTGTCTTACTCGATAATCGAAATCTTGAGGGCAGACCTGGCCTATGGCTAGCGATGCCGCTGATGCTCGACAAGGATACGGCGGTCCTTGTGCTGAGAGGATGGTTTGAAAGACCTATTGCAAATCGTCCAGTGACAAATATCCCAACGACAAACTTGCCCGTTAAAATCGAGGGTGAGCTGGCCGTTCGGGTGCCGAGACTCTTTGAGCTCTGGACAAGTGAAGCAAATGCCGCAGTGAGTCTACCCAAAGGGTGGAAAGGGACCATCCAGCCGCTATCGAGCGAAGTAGACCCTGAGTTGCTGCCTCGATTGCAAAACCTCGATTTAGCAATATACGCACAGATAACGGGGATTAAGTTTTTACCGACGGTGCTCATGCAGACCGCAGGCGGTGACGCGGATGGTTTAAAGCGAGTTTGGCCAGAGCCTTCCGTTGATGCAGATAAAAACGTGGGCTATGCAATGCAGTGGTTTGGCTTTGCGGGCATTGTGCTCATTGCATTTTTGGTGGTGGTTTGGAGGCGTCTAAGGCGTCAGCAATCACCGTAATCTTGTGCTGATATTCTTGTTCCACTTAGGATTCGCAGTAAAGTGCTGTTTAGATAAACGTAGATGACTGAAAGATGGAACAGCTGTGACTGAATCGTCCTCCAACAATAAAACAGGCATCCAACAGGGTGCTGCACAAAAGAAGCATCGTTCCAAGACGCCACTCATCATCATCCTGCTGATGAGCTTGGCGCCATTAGTTGCGGCACTTATTGTGTATTTCATTCCGGAATTGCGGCCAGAAGGCAGCGCGGCCTATGGCGAGCTCGTGCAGCCTCAGCGACCCATGCCGAATGCGAAAGACTTGCCTTTAACGACGCTGGATGGCAAGCCCTTTGATTTAGGTTCTCTCAAGGGTAAATGGATCATGATGGCTGCCGATGGCGCAGCTTGTCCTGAAGCATGCGCGCGCAAGCTCTACATCATAAGAAATACCCATGCGAGTCAAGGCAAGCATGTCGAGCGTCTGGCGCGCGTATGGTTTATTACCGATGACGCACCCGTTCCGGAAAAAGTGCTCGAGGCATACAAGGGGGCTGTCATGGTTCGCGTCAACCCTGTCGTGCTCCAACAGTTCTTGTTGGGTGGCGCGGCTGGATCGGTGACGCCTGAGCAGGCCCGTCAAGGCCTCTCGACACCGATCTGGGTGATCGACCCCTTAGGGAATTTGATGTTGCAATACCCGGCTGTGGCGGATCCAGAAATGTTTCGCAAGGATATTCGTATGCTCATCAAGAGTTCGAGGATTGGATAAATGAAGCAGGTCGCAATGCCCAGAAGCCGATATCGAAAGCTCATTTTTTTGACATGGTTTTTGACATTGGATCTCATCATGTTTGGCGCGTTTGTGCGCTTGACTGACTCGGGACTAGGGTGCCCAGACTGGCCCGGCTGTTATGGCAGTGTGACGCCGATTGGCGCCATTGAGTCCATTAGACAAGCTGTGCAAGTCATGCCTGACGGACCGGTGACTTTACCGAAGGCGTGGATTGAAATGATCCATCGCTATGTGGGCGCGTTACTCGGTTTTCTGATTATTATGATTTCTTGGATGGCGTGGCGTCACCGAGAAAAGTTTGAGTATTCGCCTAAGCTGGCGATTTTCACCCTAGCTGCGGTGTGCTTGCAGGGTGCGTTCGGCGCATGGACCGTGACAATGAAGCTTATGCCCCTAATCGTGACAGCGCACCTATTGGGAGGTGTGTCGCTTTTGGCGCTCATGACCTGGCTGGCGGCGCGTGAGCGTCCTTACCCGGCCATCAATCCAACATCGCTGCGCTTCAAACCCTGGATTGCCGCAGGTCTTGCATTATTGTTCGTGCAGATTGCGCTGGGCGGGTGGGTGAGTACTAACTACGCAGCCCTGGCTTGTATGGACTTCCCTAAATGCAATGGCAGTTGGTATCCCCCCATGGATCTGAAGAGTGGGTTTTCGCTGGTACGGGGCTTGGGAGAAATGCCCGGTGGAGAAATGATTTCTCAAACTGCATTGACGGGCATTCATTGGGTACACCGTAACTTTGCTTTTGTGATTTTTGCGTTTATGGGTCTGTTGAGCTGGAGGCTCATGACGGATCCTGGCCTTAAGGGTCCAGCACATCTTGTTTTGGCTTTGCTGGTCGCGCAGTTGTTTACCGGACTGACAACGATTTTCTTCCAATGGCCTTTGTTGATTGCTGTTCTTCATAACGGTGGTGCGGCAGGGTTGGTCTTGGCGACGGTGACACTGTTGTTTCGCCTTGGCCATACCGCCAGAGCCTCTTCGGCACATCAGGTTTAGTTGAGGACGAAAGCGCGTGGGGTCCAATGATGCCCGCCGCTTAGGCGAGCTTGCCATTACAATGGTGTACGTTTCAATTAAATAGTCACCATGTCTAGTTTGACTGCTACATCCCCGAGCCTTTTGCGACAGTATCTCGTGCTGACGAAACCGCGCGTGACGCAGCTCGCCGTTTTTTGCGCTGTGATCGGCATGTTTTTGGCAACACCGACCTTGCCCGATATGCAAAAGGTGATTGCCGGCACCATTGGTATCTGGTTGTTGGCGGCAGCCGCTTTTGCCGTCAATTGTCTGATTGAGCAACGGGTTGATGCACGGATGTTGCGGACTGCTCGCCGTGCGACAGCGACGGGGTCGATTTCATCTGCGCAGGTGATGCTTTTTTCGGGCGCCTTAGGCGGGATCGGGATGTTTGTGCTCTATCGCTGGGTCAATCCGCTCACGATGTGGCTGACCTTTGCGACTTTTGTCGGATATGCCGTCATTTACACCGTCATCCTCAAGCCGCGTACGCCGCAAAACATTGTGATCGGTGGTTTGTCGGGTGCAATGCCTCCCGCGCTAGGCTGGGCGGCTGTCGCGGATGCCGTGCCAGCCGAGGCCTGGTTGCTCGTGTTGATAATTTTTATCTGGACGCCGCCGCACTTTTGGGCGCTCGCGCTCTACAGGACACGCGATTACGAAAATTCTGGCCTGCCCATGTTGCCCGTGACGCATGGTCAGCAGTTTACGCGCCTGCATATTTTGCTCTATAGCATTGCATTGATGGCGACGACGGCCTTGCCTTTTGTCATCGGGATGAGCGGCTGGCTTTATTTTCTGTGTGCCATGGTGCTGGGCGGGTTGTTTGTTTGGTATGCCTGGAAACTCTACCGTCACTACAGCGATGAGCTGTCGCGCAAGCTTTTTCGGTTTTCGATTTTGTATCTTTCCCTGTTGTTTGCCGCTTTGCTGGTCGACCATTGGCTCGTCGTGGTCGCGCGCTAAATGAGAGCCACTCTATTTGCTTTGTGTTTGTGGTTGCTCACGGCGTGCGGTGATGGCGCAGTGGTCAAGTTTAAAGGCAGCGATATCGCAGGAACTAAACTCGGTCAGAACTGGACCTTGGTCGGCATGGATGGTAAGACCTACACACCCGCCAATTTCCAAGGCAAAGTCACCTTGGTGTTTTTTGGTTTTGCACAGTGTCCTGACGTGTGTCCCACGGCTTTGGCTGAGCTGACCCAGGTAATGAAGTTGTTGGGCGATCGTGCCGCGCAGGTTCAGGTATTGATGATTTCTGTGGATCCCGAACGGGATACGACGGATGTCCTGCGCGCCTACATCTCCGGTTTTGATCCACGATTTCTTGGGTTAACAGGATCACCCGAGCAGATCAAGGCTGCAGCGGGGTCATTTAAGGCCTATTACGCTAAATCTGCCGGTCCCAAAGGTTCGTACTCAATGGACCACAGTTCGTCGTTTTACTTGCTGGATAAAAAAGGCGATGCGCGCGTGATGCTAAACAGCACAGTTGGCGCAGCGACGGTAGCGCATGACATCGAGTTGCTCTTGCGCTAAGTCTTTTTTGACTGCTCAGAAAGAGATGCTTGCCAGCCGACCAGTGCGGATTGGGCTTTTTCGGAGAGCTGCGAGACCTCGAGTTGAGCCCGTCTCTCGATAATCATCAAGGCGTAGGGCGTCGCGAGGCTCGAAGCCTCTTGGCATAGCCGCAGCTCTTCACCCACTGAAGGACTGCGTTGTCGCCAAAAGTTGATGGCGGCTTCTATTTCGGGGAGTGTGATGAAACGTTGCATCCTAGTATTGTCCCAGAATATCGATTGGACTTCCAAAGAAAACCTAAAATTAATACGACTGCGCCGAGCCCGTCTGATGTGTCAGGATGCGAGTAATATGTCAGGGTTCTCCCTCGAAATGGGCTCCTGATGACAACGAATCCAAGCAATCCTTTTGTGCTACCTGGTCTAGGTCAGACTGGGGAGATGGGGTCTAACCCGTTGTTCGCCAGTCTTGAAATGATGCGTCAGACTTTTAGCGCATTGTCGGGGACGAATGGATTGGCTAAAGGCCTTGCGATGCAAGCGACGCTTGATCCAGTTGAGCTTGAAAAGAAAATTAATGAACTCAAATCTGTTGAGAGTTGGCTCAAGCTGAATTTATCGATGTTGAGTAGCACGATCCAAGGCATGGAAGTCCAACTCGCAACCATCGCGACCTTGCAGCAGTTTATGACGACCCATCAAGGTGCGGCGAAACAGACTGCGGACGCTGCAGCCGAAACGCAGGCGGCACCTGCGCAGGCGAGCACTGAAGCTGCACAAGCATGGTGGAATATGTTGACACAACAGTTTGGGCAACTGGCTGCGGCAACTTCTGCGACGATGGCAACACCGGCAGCTTCGGCAGCAACTTCAGCACCAATTAAAAAATCTCGTGCCCGGGCGGCTCCAAAGAAATCATCTTAAATCGTTCCTTATTATTCAGTTGAATTCGCTTTCGTCCTACATAAAAAATATGCTTAACATCGTGATACTCGCGGCCGGTCAAGGCAAGCGCATGCAGTCTAGTCTACCTAAAGTGCTTCACCCTATCGCCGGTCGCGCCATGTTGTCACATGTGCTCGATGCCGCCGAGTCACTCGGCGCACAAGGGACTGTTGTGGTCGTTGGGCATGGCGCGGAGCAGGTTCAAAAAGCGTATGCTGAACACTCGGGCTTGCGCTTCGCTTTGCAGCAACCTCAGCTCGGGACAGGCCATGCGGTTTTGCAAGCCGCGCCATTGTTGCAAGAAGATGGCAAAGAAGATGTCACGATTGTTCTCTACGGTGATGTACCCATGGTGCAGCCTGATACGTTACGGGCATTGCTCGCAGCGCGTGGAGAGGGTGTGGCTGTCTTGACTGAGATCTTGGCAGATCCGACAGGTTATGGGCGTATTGTGCGCGATGCCAACGGACATGTATGTGCGATTGTCGAGCACAAGGATGCCGATGCTGCGCAAAAAGAAATTAAAGAGGTTAATACTGGCATTATCGCCGCCCCCACCGCGAGGCTGAAGTCCTGGCTGGCGCGCTTGACGAACAACAACGCGCAAGGCGAGTACTACTTGACGGACATTATTGGGATGGCTGTTGTGGATGGACTGACTGTGAGTGCAGCGCATCCTACCGCGGCGTATGAAACTCTCGGTGTCAATAGCCGTGCGCAGCAAGCGCAGTTAGAGCGGCTCTGGCAGTCAGAGCTTGCCAGGCGTCAGCTTGAGGCTGGCGTGACACTTGCAGATCCCGCACGGTTTGATGTCCGTGGCAAGTTGACCTGCGGTCAAGACGTATTTATTGACATAGGTTGCGTCTTTGAGGGCACTGTGACTTTGGGCGACGGCGTACGGATCGGTCCGCATTGTGTGCTGAGAAATGTGACACTGGGTGCGCGCACGCGCATTGAGGCGTTTAGTCATTTAGAGCAAACGCAGGTGGGTGCGGACGCGCAGATTGGTCCCTACGCACGCTTGCGCCCCGGTGCTGTGCTGTCGGATCACACGCACGTCGGTAATTTTGTTGAAATTAAAAATTCAGTGATCGGTCGGGACAGTAAAGCGAACCACCTCGCGTATGTCGGTGATGCCGATGTGGGTGAGCGTGTGAATATCGGTGCGGGAACGATCACGTGTAATTACGATGGCGCGAATAAACATCGCACGATTATCGAAGATGACGCGTTCATCGGTTCGGATACCCAACTGGTTGCGCCGGTTCGAGTGGGTCGCGGCGCGACCATCGGTGCGGGTACGACATTGACGCGCGATGCGCCCGCGCATCAGTTGACCGTCACGCGCACCAAACAGACCTCGCTTGAGGGTTGGACGCGGCCGGTTAAAAAATCAAAAGGATGAGCGAAGCCAAAGTAGACAAGCCTGGCGAACCGATCGAGGGTTTGCCACCAGGGAGGCGAGGAATGGCAGCCTTGGCACTGGCACTTGGGCTGATGTTGGCCGTGCTGGATGCCACGATGATCAACGTGGGCTTGCCCTCGATCGCTGAGAGTCTGAATGCGTCCGCATCCACTGTTGTGTGGGTTGTCAACGCGTATAGCTTGACGGTGGCGATGACCTTACTTCCGATGGCTGCGATCGGTGAGCGAATCGGATTTAAACGTTTGTTCCGCTATGGTTTGATTACGTTTGTCCTGGCGGCGCTTGCAAGCGCGTTGGCGCCGAACCTCCCATCGCTATTGATTAGCCGAATTTTTCAGGGTCTTGGCGGTTCGGCCATCATGTGTTTGTTTGGCGCCTTAGTGCGGCATATTTATCCACCGAGTTTGATTGGACGCGGGATTGGTTTAAATGCGTTGACGGTTGCTGTTTCGTCTGTGATGGGACCCTCGATTGGTTCGTTTATTCTGTCCATCACGACCTGGCACTGGATCTTTTTCTTTAGCGTTCCGATGGGGTTGCTGACCTTATTCGGTGTGCGTTACCTGCCGGATGTCGCGCCGCTCAAGTCGCGATTTGACTGGCAGGCCGCGATGTTGAGTATGTCAACGATCGGTTTATTTATTGTCGGGATTGATTATTTGATGGGCGCGACTTGGCATGGCATTGCGTTGATTGCCAGTGCGGGACTCATTGGCGTCGCGTTGGTGCGTCGCTCAAGCAAGCAGGCGGCACCTTTAGTGCCTGTTGATTTGTTTCGCATCCCTGCGATGCGTTACGCCTTGGCCGCCTCCGCGAGTACGTTCGCCGGCCAGATGGCGACGATGGTATCGCTGCCCTTTTATTTACAGATTACGCTTGAGCGCTCGCAACTCTCTATTGGATTTTTGATGGCAGGGTGGCCCGCTGGCGCTGCAGTGATTGCTTTGATTGCAGGTCGCTTGTCCGACAGGTATTCCGTTGCATTATTGTGTGCAATTGGTGCGGGGTCGATGGCGCTAGGTTTATTGGGCGTTGTCTTGATGCCTGCGTCGATCTCGGATGTGTGGTTGTTTGCGGCCATGTTGCTATCGGGTATCGGGTTTGGATTTTTTCAAACACCGAATAATCGTGTGTTGATTGGTTCGGCGCCTCGCCATCGCGCGGGTGCGCTCGGAGGCTTACAAGCAACGACCCGTGTGTTTAGTCAGACTTTTGGCGCGGCGATTGTGTCGTTGGTGTTTGGCCTTGGTTTGGCGTCAAGTCCGATGTTGGGTCTAGTTGTTGCGATTTTCTTTTCGCTTATTGCCGTAGCGGTGAATATTGTCCGGCATTATCTTGTCCCGCACAGCAAACTTGGTTGATTGAATCCGTGTGGTCTGTAAAGATCGAGGATTAGCGAGTCGGTTGAGCAAGTGCGATGCGCGTGTCGAATTTGCTCCGGTGCACTGAAAAAAATGTCCGCACATTTCGTACGTTTGCTTCAGCCGTGAGTGCGCGATGCACCAGCGCATGGTAGGCCGGCATATCGATCACTTGAGCGATCAATACAAAATCTGGTCCGGTGGAAACACGGTAGCACTGCAAAATAGAGGATTCGTGTTGCACCGTTTCTTCAAACACGTGCAGACGCTCCGCAGACTGAACATCCAGAGTGACTTCGATGATCGCGGTGAGAGTATGGCCGAGTTTGGTGGCGTCAAGGATCGCGACTTGTTTGGCAATGATGCCGAGCGCGGTGAGTCGACGAACGCGGCGTAAACAGGTGGGTGGTGAGGCGTGCACCTGTTGCGCAAGCGCGTGATTGGTCAGACTCGCATCGCGTTGAAGTTGTTCGAGGATGCGTCGATCGAGTTCATCTAGAGCGTCGAGGGTCATGTTGAGTCGCTTAGCTCTGGGGCACAGGTTTATTTGTGGCTAATAATGAAATTATATTTCATTAATCACTATTTATAAGTAAATATTTCAGTAATAAGATTTTTATGAAATAAAGTTTCTTACCAAATTGGGCACAATAGGACATTCTTAGGAGAACGTCTATGTGCGGCATCGTTGGCGCCGTCGCTTCACGCGATATCACCCCAATTTTGGTTGAAGGTCTCAAACGCCTCGAATACCGTGGCTATGACTCCTGTGGCGTCGCTGTTTATGACAACGGGGGCTTGCGACGCGCACGCAGCACCGAGCGCGTCGCCGAGTTGGCCGCTGACGTCGAGCGTAACCACATCGCTGGTTTTACAGGGATTGCGCACACGCGCTGGGCCACGCACGGCGCACCCGTCATACGTAACGCTCACCCACATTTCTCCGGAATCGGAAAAGAGGAGGCGAGCATCGCCTTGGTGCACAACGGCATCATTGAAAACCATGAAGAGCTACGCGCCGAGTTGCAAGCGGTTGGTTACGTTTTTGAAAGTCAGACAGATACCGAGGTGATCGCTCATCTGGTGCGGCATCTTTATGCGGGTGATTTGCTTGAAGCGGTGCAGCAGACGGTTCGTCGTTTGCATGGTGCCTATGCGATCGCTGTATTTTGTCGTGATGAACCACACCGAATCGTTGCAGCTCGACAAGGATCGCCTCTTGTGATCGGACGTGGAAAAGGTGAAAACTTTTTAGCATCGGATGCCTTGGCATTGGCAGGCACGACAGATCAGATTATTTATCTCGAAGATGGTGACGTTGCAGATCTGCAATTGGGCAATGTCTGGATCATGGATCAGACGGGCAAGGCTGTTGAGCGCAAGATCAATACTGTTCAAGTGCATACGGGCGCAGCGGAGCTCGGTCCCTATCGTCACTACATGCAAAAAGAAATATTCGAGCAGCCTCGCGCAGTCGCGGATACCTTGGAGGATGTCGAGTCCATTACGCCGGAACTGTTTGGCGATCAGGCCTATAAAGTATTTAAAGATATCGATCGCGTGTTGATCCTTGCATGTGGTACGAGTTATTACGCGGGCTCTACCGCTAAATACTGGATTGAATCCGTAGCAAAAATCCCCGTCTCAGTCGAGATCGCGAGTGAGTATCGCTACAGAGATAGCGTACCCAATCCTAAGACGTTAGTCGTTACGATTTCACAGTCCGGTGAAACAGCCGACACGCTCGCGGCCTTGAAGCATGCGCGTGGTTTGGGGATGGAGCAGACGTTAACGATTTGTAATGTCTCAACGAGCGCGATGGTCAGAGAGTGCAAGCTCGCCTACATCACGCGCGCGGGTGTGGAGATCGGTGTAGCGTCGACCAAGGCCTTTACGACACAGCTCACGGCATTGTTCATGTTGACGTTGGCGCTCGCTCAAGTACATGGTCAGTTAACGGAGGAGCAAGAAGCGCAGCACGTGAAAGACTTGCGTCACTTACCCGTTGCGATTGGCGCCGTCCTCGCGCTCGAGCCACAAATCATGGCATGGGCCGATCGATTCGCGACTAAAGAAAATGCGTTATTTTTGGGGCGCGGCATGCATTATCCGATCGCACTAGAGGGCGCGTTAAAGCTCAAAGAGATTAGCTATATCCATGCGGAAGCTTATCCTGCCGGAGAACTCAAGCATGGCCCCTTGGCGCTTGTCACCGATCAGATGCCTGTTGTGACGATCGCACC
>JBILJA010000133.1:0-6270 GCA_044368775.1 Burkholderiaceae bacterium | reverse complement strand
GCACACATGGCCTCGATGCCGAGTTGGGCTTGCCAGCCGAGTAATCGTTGGGCGAGGGTAGGGTCGGCGTAATACTCGGCAAGGTCGCCTGCGCGTCGGGCGACGATGTCAAAAGGGATGGTTTTGCCAGACGCCTTTTCAAAGGCGCACACCATCTCAAGTACGCTAAAGGGGCGACCTGTACCGAGGTTGACGGTCAACAAAGTACCTTCACGCTCTGTCAGTGTCCGCAAAGCGGCCAAGTGTCCTGCCGCCAGGTCCTGAACATGAATGTAATCGCGTAGCCCAGTGCCGTCGGGGGTTGGGTAATCTCCCCCAAACACAGATAACTTTTCACGCTTGCCGACGGCGACTTGCGCGATAAAGGGCATCAGGTTGTTAGGAATACCGTTTGGGTCTTCTCCCAGCATACCCGAAGGATGGGCACCAACGGGGTTAAAGTAGCGCAGCAATGCGACTCGCCAAGCGGGATGTGCTTTGATGACATCTCTAAGGATGTCTTCGACCATGAGTTTGGTGCGCCCATATACGTTGATGGGAGCAAGCAGTGAGTCTTCGCGGTATTGGCTGTAACCCGGATCGCCATAGACGGTCGCCGAGGATGAAAAAACAAGGGTCACTACGCCTGCACGCGTCATTTCTTCAGCGAGTACCAAGCTTCCAGTCACGTTGTTGTCGTAGTATTTGAGTGGGTTGGCTTCGGACTCGCCGACGGCCTTGAGTCCTGCAAAATGAATCACGGCATTAATCGAATGTTGTGCAAATATTTTTTGTAAGATATTTCGATCTCGTACATCGCCCTCTACAAAATCCAAGGCTTTGTTTGTCAAGCGAATGATGCGGTCGATGACGTTGCGGTTGCTGTTTGAGAGGTTGTCGAGGACAAGGACCTCAAAGCCTGCTTCGAGCAACTGCACGACAGTGTGAGAGCCGATGTAGCCGGCGCCTCCTGTGACGAGTATTTTGTTGGTCATGTTTAGTGAATACCCCCGATTCTTACATTAGCAAAATTCACATCAAAGCTTCGTAGATCAAAAGGACCACCGACCAAGTGAAATCTCTTAGCATGCAACATCGAACATTAGTTTTTGACTAAAGCGCCTTGATCTTTTTATCGCTCAAAGATGACGCTTTCGTGACAGAGGGGATGCGCAGATTAATTCAAGCGTCGATGGCGATCATAATTACTTATTATTTTTTGGCGGTATGACGCGCATTAAGATCAGTACCAAGACCGGTATGAATATTTCCTGCTCTGAATTCTTCACTATCCAGCACCAGGCGTAAAAACGGGATGTTGTGTTTGACGCCTTGGATATCAGTTTGATCAAGTGCATCGATGAGCTTGTTGATCGCGAGCGTTCGATCTGGGGCGTGAACGATGAGTTTTGCGATTAGCGGATCATAATAGGGAGTGATCAGACTTCCTTGCGCATAACCTGTCTCCACCCTGATACCCTCTCCCTTTGGAAAAACCAATGTTTTTAAAGGTCCTGGTGATGGAAAGAATTTAACGGGGTCTTCAGCGTATATGCGCGCCTCGATGGCATGTCCGGAGATGGATATTTTTTCTGGCAGAACGGACGACAGGGGCTCCCCAGCCGCTAGACGAATCTGTGCGCAAACGATATCAATACCAGTGATTTCTTCTGTGACGGCATGCTCGACTTGCAAGCGGGTATTCATCTCGAGAAAAGCGAAATCAGAGCCGCCTGCGTAGAGTGTTTCAGCAGTTCCGATGTTGTCATACCTGAGCTTGTTCATCACGGCTGCGATATCGTCACCAGCCTTGTTCAGCATCTGTCGTGGTAATTGAGGCGCGGGTGATTCTTCGATGACTTTTTGGTGTCTGCGTTGTATGGAGCAGTCACGTTCAAATAAATGACGAACATTGCCGTCACGATCAGCCAACAGTTGAAACTCAATGTGACGGGGTTTGATCATGAGCTTTTCAAGATAAATCTCAGCGCTGCCAAAACTTCGCTTTGATAGAGAGATTGCGCTCTCAAGGGCTTTGGCTAATTGATCGGCATTGTGCGCAGCTATCATGCCGATGCCACCACCACCGGCGGCAGGTTTGACGAGTACGGGATAGCCAATCGTTTCGGCCGCGCGTAATGCTTCGTCAAGATCGCTACTCAACAACTCTGAGCTCGGTCCCATTGAGAGTCCGTTCGATGCCATCAGCGTTCTGGCACGGGTTTTGTGTCCCATCGCATCGATCCATCGCGGGCTAGGTCCGATGAAGGTCGCACCGGTTTCGTTGACTCGGCTTGCGAACTCGGCATTTTCAGCCAAAAATCCATAGCCAGGGTGTACTCCATCCGCGCCTGACTCGAGGAGTATTTTGATTAATGCCTCTTGGTTGAGATAGCTCTCGCGCGGACTCGCAGGTCCGAGGCAGTAGGTCTCGTCTGCCATCTTTAAATATGGTAAATCTTGATCTGCCTCAGAATAGACGGCAACAGACTTCACTCCTAAAGACTTCAAGGCTCTTAATACACGGGCTGCGACCGCGCCCCGGTTAGCGACCACCACTTTGTTGAACATCTGTTTTATCCGGTTTTTAGACGATTCGAAATTGACTTTTAAGATTGATTTTCATTATTTAAAATTCCTATTATAGGAATTAAATTCTTATATTTGTATTTTACTGTTTTTGAGTTGATAATGAAAAAATAAAAATCGGAGGCCTAAATGAGTTGGGAAGCTGCATACACTGAACTCGAGATGCGTAGAGAGTCGGCACGCAAAATGGGTGGCGAGGACAGGTTAGCGCGACAAAAAGAACTTGGGAAACTCAACGTCAGAGAAAGAGTAGAGAAACTACTCGATCCTGGAACATTCCGTGAGTTTGGAATGACGACTGGCAAGGGAAAATATGATCCGCAAGGAAATTTACTTTCCTTTATCGCCTCCAATGCGGTCACTGGAACGGGCAGAATCGCCAATCGAAAAGTGATGATCTCGGGTGATGATTACACCATCGGAGCGGGTTCTAGTGAGGCGACGGTAGCCGATAAATGGTTGTACGCAGAGAGAATGGCGTATCAATTCAGGATGCCTTTGATACGAATGGTCGACACGGCGGGCGGGAGTGTGAGACTGATTGAACAGCAGCAATCCACGAAAATTCCTGGATACCCCACTTGGCCCGTTATCCCTTTATTAAGCACGGTGCCGGTTGTAGGTGCAGCATTGGGTGCATGTGCAGGGCTTGGGGCGGTTAAGGTATCTTGTGCGCATTTTTCGGTCATTGTTGAAAATGTTGGCCAGGTCTTTGCAGCGGGACCACCAGTCGTCAAGCAAGGACTGAATCAAACCGTCACTAAAGATGAACTGGGTGGCGCGAAAGTTGCGGCCAAGGCTGGATCGGTCAATAACATTGCTAAATCCGAAGAGGACGCGTTCGAGCAAATTCAGAAATTCCTTTCATACCTGCCCCGTAATGTATGGCAAGCGCCTCCAGTGACGGAGTGTGCAGATGATCCGTGGCGGATGGATGAAAAACTCGATGATGCTATTTCGGAAAATAAACGTACTCCCTATCAAATCAGAAAAATACTTGAAAAAATTGTAGACAAAGACTCCTTATTTGAAATGAGTCGTCTGTTCGGTGGATCAACGCTAACCTGTTTGGCTCGTCTCAATGGTTATCCGGTTGGAGTGATGGCCAACGATCCCATGGTGATGGGTGGAGCGATGACGCACAAGTCTGCGATGAAGATCGAACGTTTTGTAGATCTGTGCGATACGTTTCATATCCCTATCGTCAACTTCACCGATCAGCCAGGTTTGATGATTGGACTCGAGGCAGAGAGTGCGGGCACAGTTCCGATCGCTTATCGCGCCGCGGGCGCGATTGAGCAGGCCACAGTGCCATGGATTTCGATCATTATCCGGCGCGCTTTCGGTGTGGGTGGCGGTCTTCATGGTCCCAAATTTGGGCCGAATGGACAGTCTTTGAATTTGCGTTACGCATGGCCTTCGGCGATCTGGGGATCGATTCCGGTAGAGGGGGGCGTCGCAGCAGCTTATCGCAGGGAAATCGAGGCGGCTGAAGATCCTGAGGCAAAGCGGCAAGAGCTTGAAAACTATTACCACAAGCTAGCATCACCCTTTAGAACGGCAGAAAAGTTTGGCATTGTTGACATCATCAAACCTTCCGAGACACGGGCGTTGCTCTGCGACTGGGTTGAAGACGCTTATGAACTGAACAGAACACAGCTTGGTCCTAAACAACGACCCATGCGCTAAAAAATGGATACTGAAAAATGAAGACGAGTGAAAATGAGGCGCCACTCACGGGGTATACGGTGATAGAACTGTGTTCCACCATTGCGGGGCCTGCCTGTACGCGTTTATTGGCGGATTTTGGTGCGGAGGTCATAAAGATTGAACCCGCCGAGGGCGATCCAGTCCGAAATATGGGGAGTCATGATGGCAGTGTCTCCTTGTATGCGACCAGTATCCTTCGGAACAAGCAATCAGTTTCCATCAATCTAAGAACTGAGCAAGGACAACTTCTTGTCCGAAAGTTGATCGCTCAGGCTGACATCGTTGTCGAAAACTTTCGCCCAGGCACACTGGAGAGACTCGGACTCGACTATGCGACATTATCCAAGGATAACCCCGGCCTTGTCATGGTTCGCATCAGTGGTTACGGTCAGACTGGACCATATAAGGATAGACCTGGCTATGGCGTAACTTGCGAGGCTGTCGCTGGTGTCAGGCACATGACTGGAGATCCTGATAGACCACCCGCTCGGGTTGCTTTGGCCGTGACAGATGAACATACGGCTGTCTTTGCGGCTTTTGGCGCGCTCATGGCGATTTTGCAGCGTCAAAAAACGGGCAAAGGGCAGGTTGTAGATACAACGCTGTACGAGTCGGCGTTCAGCATGATGGAGCCTCACGTTCCCGCCTATGACAGATTAAAAATCATTCCAAAGCGTGTGGGATCGAACCTTCCGTCTACGGCGCCAAATAGCCTATATCCAACAAAAGACGGCAGTTATGTGTTGATTGCGGCCAATAATGACGTGATTTTTCAACGTCTGGCAAAGGCGATGAAACAGCCTGAACTCATAACCGACGAGCGCTATGCGACTCAGCGCGCTAGAGCCGCGAGGGTCAAGGAAGTCAACAAAATTGTAGAGGACTGGGCGGCCGACTTTACGGCTGCTGAAATTGAAACGCGGTTGATCGCCGCTGAAGTACCCGTTTCAAAAGTCTTTACGATGGAAGATATTTTCCAAGATCCCCACTTCGAAGAACGTGAAATGCTTGTAAAGGTTCCGCATCCGAAACTAGGTGAATTAACGATGATGGGTATTGTTCCGAAACTTTCGGATACACCAGGAAAAATTCGGCATGCGGGTCATGTCGTTGGACAAGACACTGCAGAAGTATTGCAAAGAAAACTTGGAATGAACATGGAAGAAATTGCAGATCTTTCGAAGCATGGAATAGTACATACGAACATAGAAACATAACCTTCACGATAGGGAGACATCATGAAAAAGATGACACTAAAAATGCTAGTTGCTGCGTGTAGTCTGTTTGCCGCTACCTCACTTCATGCTCAGTCTGCATGGCAGCCAACCACTACGGTTGAATTCATTGTGCCGTCAGGCGCAGGCGCAGCCTTGGATACAGCGGCGCGCCAACTTCAAAATCTCTTTATCAAAGAAAATATCGTTAAGAATTTTGTGATCACCAATAGGCCCGGTGGGAATCTTGCTGTTGCGCTAAACGTGCTGGATCAGCATCCAGGAGACGGTAACTATTTGATGACATTGACTACCTCAATTATCAATAATCACATTCTTGGGTCACTGAACCGTAGTTATCAGGACTACACACCTATTGCGCTTTTGTTTAGGGAATATGTTGGAGTGGTGGTCCGCGCGGATTCGCCTATTAAAAATGGTGCAGACCTAATACGCATCATGAGGGAGAATCCAAATAAACTGCATATAGGCGTTGCAACCTCTGTCGGTAATCACATTCATGTCGGTATCGCCTCACCATTACAAAAGGCCGGTGTGGCAATCGATAAGTTAAGCGTGATTCCCTTTAAGTCTTCAGGCATATCGATGACGCAATTACTCGGCGGACATATTGATGTCGTCGCGGCGACAACTCCGAATCTTATTAATGCACTTAAAAATGACAAACTCAGAGTGATTGCGATTGGCTCTCCCGAAAGAATGCAGGGCGCGCTCGCAACTATTCCAACATGGAAAGAGCAGGGTGTCGATGTATCGA
>JBILJA010000132.1:0-6277 GCA_044368775.1 Burkholderiaceae bacterium | reverse complement strand
CGCGCACGCGCGCTGAGGCTGCGCCTTGGCCACCATTCACCGCTAAAAATGCCTTAGTCATGGCGATGCCGATCTTGCTCGGCTCGAAATTGACCACGGCACCGTTACGGCGAATGATGTGGTATTGGGTCCAGGTGGCCTCTGTCAAAGGCGCGTCTGTGTATGAAAACTGGGGTGCGGCTTCGCGATGCGACACTGAGCTGGTGGAAGTTTGCATTTGGGCTCCTGCAAGGTGAATGGGGCACACGTCCCACTCGAATTCGGTCATAACAAGCCATGTAGTCAATCAGGAAGCCTACGTAAGAGCTATTAGCATCTTGGCAAGCGATCACTACATGTAGTGTTTAATTTTCTATTGGATACCAATTCTAGTGTTTGAAACGGGGCTAGGCAATCATTTATTTTATTATTTTTTAGCTATCGTTAACCCTATAGTGCAAAAAAGTGTGGCGTAAAAGCAAATCTTGGCGCTTGTCAAAAGGGATTTTTATTAAATCAAACGAGATGTGACTATTTTTGACTAAATATGTAGCACTATTGCGGTTACTTATTTCGCTTTTGATGTCCCGTTGAGGTGTTGATGTCCACTCTTGGTTTGTTGCGCTGGTCTGCAGCGAGTCTCTGTTTAGTATTAGCGGGTTGCGGCATTCCGCGACCTTCGGACTCGTTGTTGTTGCTTGCACCTGAAAACTTACCTGAACCTGTCTGTGTCGCGCCGGCGGCAGGACAGGCGCTGACAGGCGTTTGGTATGTGGTGCGTAAACAAGCGGATGTCGCAGGCGAAGTTCAGACGCTCTTGACGTTGACGGCCGACGGTAAGATGCGCCAGCAGATTCGTGTCAAACAGGGACGTAATATTCGCTCTGAGCTTCGTGAAACTGGCTGTTGGGAAGCAACGCAAGGAAAACTTGTGTTGCGCATTAGCCGCTCTAACGGTGAAATGGTGGATTACCGCGACCCAATGTACACACTGACTTACCTAATAGAGCGCAATGATTCGCGCCGCGTCGTCTTTCGTGAGGACAAGCCTGGCAGCAAGCCCATGACAGGCCAGCGCGTTCAAGACAGCTTTAGGCTGATGTAAGTCACTCGCAGGATGCGAGTGCTTTCAAACTAAAGCGAGTCTTTCCAGTACTGTGCTTTTTCCTAAAATTTCCAGCACGGCATCGATCGCCGGTGTTTGTGTCGTGCCCGCCACAGCAACACGCAAAGGAATAGCGAGCTGAGGCATTTTTAAGCCATGCGTCGAAAGCGTGGACTTTACTAACACGCTGAGCGCTGCCCGAGACCATTCGATTGTGGCGGCCTGCGCGGCAAAGTCTTTTAAAACAAGACGCGCTGAGTCAGTGAGATGTTGCGCAATCAGTTCTGGCGCGGCTGGTTGAAAGGCACCACAAAACAACATTGCGCTCTCGGCAAGCTGTTCGAGCGTCTCTGCACGATCTTTTAGCAAGGCAACGACTTGCGTCAGCGCGACTTTTTGGGTGTCACCCCCACGTGCGGTGATGCGGGGAGCAACAGCCGCGGCAAGAGCTGAATCATCGCTGTGCTTTATATAGTGGGCATTGACCCAATTGAGTTTTTTGGGATCCCATTGCGCGGCGGATTTGGATAAATGTTGTGGGTCAAACCACGCGACGAGTTGCTCGCGAGTAAACAGCTCGTCATCGCCATGACTCCAGCCCAAACGCGCCAAATAATTGATCATGGCCTCGGGTAAATAGCCATCCCGGTCATATTCCATCACACTCACTGCACCATGGCGCTTGGAGAGTTTTTCGCCGTCCGGTCCCAAAATCATTGGAAGATGACCGTACTCGGGCACAGGCGCACCGAGCGCCCGCAAAATCGTAATTTGGCGGGGTGTATTGTTGACATGGTCGTCGCCACGCAGCACGTGGGTAATACGCATGTCCCAGTCATCCACCACCACGCAAAAGTTGTAAGTCGGCGTGCCGTCGGGACGCGCGATGACGAGGTCGTCGAGCTCACTGTTGTCAAAAGTGATGGGACCTTTGACCATATCGACCCAGCCAGTCGCGCCATCCTGTGGGCTTTTAAAGCGCACCACGGGCTTGCGATCCGAGGGAATGACAGGCAAGGTTTTGCCGGGTTCGGGGCGCCAAGTGCCGTCGTACCGTGGCTTTTGACCTAGTGCACGGGCGCGTTCACGCATCTCGTCGACTTCGGCTGTAGAGCTGTAGCAATGATAGGCCGTGCCCTCTGCGAGCATCTTGCCCACGACCTCGCGGTAGCGATCCATGTGCTGCATTTGGTAGAAAGGACCTTCGTCAGGCGTGAGACCCAGCCAAGCCATGCCCTCTAGGATCGCTTGCACCGCCTCAGGCGTTGAGCGCTCAAGATCGGTGTCCTCGACACGCAAAATAAAGGTACCGCCAAAGTGTCTGGCATAAGCCCAAGAAAACAAAGCAGTGCGCGCGCCACCCAGATGAAGAAAGCCGGTGGGCGAGGGCGCAAAGCGGGTACGAACAGGTATCGAAGGGGAGGACATAAATAAAAACCTATTAAATCAGCACGCTTTGTAAAAAACGTGAAATGTCGTGAATTTCCTCTGGGCAGACGGAGTGCTGCATCGGATAGGTATGCCACTGGACGGCGTAACCTAGCGCGGCGAGTTTTACGCGGGAGGCTTCAGCGCGCTCGAGGGTGACAACGGGATCGTGCGTGCCGTGGGCCAGAAAGATCGGGGTGTCCGCATTGGCAGGTTGACGTTCGCTGTCCGCCATATCGATCAGGGGCAAGTAGCCGGACAATCCCATCAGCCCTGCAAGTTTGAAGGGTGAACGCAAGCCCGTGTGCAAGGTCATCGCGCAGCCTTGAGAAAAACCGGCAAGCACAATCCGCTCGGTCGGGATGCCGCGCGCGTTTTCACGAGCGATCAAGGCCTGAATCGCCCGCTCAGAGTCACGAATGCCTTGCTCATCCTCGCGTTTGACAAGGTTGGGTGTCAATATGTCGTACCAAGAACGCATCGCCATGCCGCCGTTGATGGTGACAGGCTGAATCGTGGCGTGCGGAAAGACAAAGCGCACAGATAGGGAGGCGGGTAAGCGCAACTCCGGTACGATGGGTGCGAAATCGTGCCCATCGGCGCCAAGGCCATGCAGCCAAAGGACGCAATGTGTTGGATTGGGGCCCGTGTTGTGCTCGACGCATTCAAGCAAAGTATTGGTCGTCATGCTTCGGTTTCCGGATCTTGGAGAGTTTTGAGCGCCTGAAAGAGCGCACGATAATGTTTGCGCTGCGGCTCTTGGCCTTGGCGTAAAGATTCATTTGCCGTGGCTTCTTTGCGCCCTTCACGAATGAGGGTGCGGATATGCTGAATATCCGCCAGGGGATATTTTTCCAGCAAGGTGGTGAGGGCGCTGTCTTCTTTGAGCAGGCGATCACGCAAGGCTTCGAGGCGATGCATGGCTCGCGTTTGGTCACGAGAGCCATGTTTCCACGTGTCCAACTGCGTACGGATTTCCTCCGCGGGGGCGTCCCGCATCAGTTTGCCGACGTAGTGAATCTGCCGTCGCAGGCCTTCACGACTGGTGGTGCGCTGTGCCAGACGAATCGCATCATAGAGGCGCTCGGCCAGCGGTAGTTGTTTAAGACGCTCTGGGGACAGGTCCACCAGTTCGCGTCCGAGGTCGACCAAAGCAAGCATGTCGCGCTTTAATTGCGACTTGCTGGGGCCGTCGTAGAGGGACTCATCGGTCCCGTCAGGTGTTTGAGGTAATTCTTGTGTCATACGGCTATCATAAAGCCTCACGCTAACGGACTAATATGGCTACATCAAATTCTTTTCTTCCAGTTGCTCAAAATCGACCGATTTTCGAAGATTTAGTGACTCAGGCGCTCAAACATGCCCAAGGACTGGGCGCGAGTGACGCTGCTGCCGAGGTTTCTGAGGGACGTGGCTTGGCTGTGTCAGTCCGCAAGGGCCACGTCGAAACGGTCGAGCAGACGCGCGATCGCTCGCTCGATGTGACGGTGTTTGCAGGGCAGCGTCGTGGTTCCGCCTCGACGTCTGATTTTTCCACCAAAGCGTTACGCGAAACGGTTGAGGCGGCTTGGCACATTGCGCGGTATACGGCAGAGGATCCCGCTGCAGGGCTACCCGAAGCCGATCAGTTGGCCATTGGTGTCAAAAATAAGCTGCAACTACATCACCCCTGGGCGTTAAGTGTCGAAGAAGCCACAAGACTCGCTGTCGAGGCCGAGCGTGCCGCACTGGCGACCGATAAGCGCATTACCAATACCGAGGGGGCGGGCGTTGATACCCACGAAGGGCATTTTGTCCTCGGTAATACACGTGGATTTCTGGATGGCTATGCGTATTCGAGACACGGTTTGTCCGTTTCTCCCATTGCCGGTCGTGGCCAATCGATGCAGCGTGATTATTGGTACACCAGTGATCGCCGTGCGGATCGACTGGCAGATCCCGCCGCCGTGGGACGCTATGCCGCCGAGCGGGCGCTGGCGCGCTTGTCGGCTAAAAGAATCCCGACAGGGCATTTTCCCGTGTTGTTCGAGGCGCCACTGGCGTTGGGATTGCTCGGGGCGCTGACGCATGCCACGAGTGGTGGCGCGCTCTATCGTCAAACGAGTTTTTTGCTGGACTCGCTTGGTCGTCAACTTTTCCCAACGCATATCAATGTCCTCGAGGATCCCCATATCAAAGGGGCGATGGGCAGCTCTCCTTTTGACGAGGAAGGTGTGAAAACGCAAGCGCGTGACGTCATTCGCGCTGGCGTGTTGCAGGGGTACTTTCTCTCAAGTTATACGGCCCGCAAGCTCGGCATGGTGACGACAGGCAATGCGGGTGGCTCTCATAACCTCGTATTGCGCTCATCACAGACAAAGAAAAAAGACGATTTTGAGGCGATGTTGCGCAAAATGGGTACGGGTCTTTTAGTGACTGAGTTGATCGGTCAGGGTGTTAACTATGTGACGGGTGACTATTCTCGTGGCGCTTTTGGTTACTGGGTCCAAAATGGGGAAATCCAGCACGCCGTCGAGGAAATCACCATTGCGGGTAACCTAAAGGATATGTTTGCCCAAATCGTGGCCGTCGGTGCCGATGCGATCACCCGAGGCAGCAAAACAACGGGCTCGATCCTGATTGAGCGTATGGCGGTTGCGGGCACCTAGTTGGCTTGCAGGCGGATTTTGTTGTAGAATCAAAGGCTTTCCCCGAGTAATGACTCCTTTTTGGAGTGGTTGCTTTGGTTTTTGTGGGCGTATGCACGGGCGGGTAACAACGCATTGGCATATTGTTTTTATAAAAATCAGGGGAGTCTTTCCGGGATGGTCCTGGAGAGAATTTATTAGGATCCAATCATGAAGACATTTGTGGCCAAGCCGCATGAAGTCAAGCGTGACTGGTTCGTGATTGACGCGAAGGGCAAAGTCCTCGGTCGTGTGGCCAGCGAAGTCGCACGCCGTTTGCGCGGTAAACACAAACCAGAATTCACGCCACACGTTGATACGGGCGATTACATCGTCATCATCAACGCCGCTGAGATCGTCGTAACCGGTAATAAGTCGCAAGACAAAAAATATTTCCGTCACACGACATACCCAGGTGGTATTCGCGAAACGAACTTTGCAAAAATGCAAGAGCGTTTTCCGGGTCGCGCAGTCCAGAAGGCCGTCAAGGGCATGTTGCCCAAGGGTCCTTTGGGTTACGCGATGATCAAAAAGCTGAAGGTCTATGCTGGTGCTGAGCATCCGCACTCTGCCCAACAGCCACAGCCCCTCGAATTTTAAGGACAGGCCATGATCGGTAATTGGAATTACGGAACCGGCCGCCGCAAGACTTCGGTGGCTCGCGTCTTCATGAAAAAAGGTGCAGGCAAAATCGTCGTCAATGGCAAGCCCGTTGATGAGTACTTTGCCCGCGAAACAGGTCGCATGGTGGTGCGTCAGCCTCTTGAGCTGACAGGCCACACGGCTTCTTTTGACTTCCATATCAACGTGCACGGCGGCGGCGAAAGCGGTCAAGCGGGCGCGGTGCGTCACGGCATTACGCGTGCGTTGATTGATTACGATGCAACGCTCAAATCCGCGCTGTCGAAAGCCGGGTTTGTCACACGCGATGCACGTGAAGTCGAGCGTAAGAAAGTCGGTTTCCACAAAGCGCGTCGTCGGAAACAGTTCAGCAAGCGTTAATCACGCATGCCAGACAAAAAAACAGACCGCGCGAGCGGTCTGTTTTTTTTGGTACACATGGGATAATGTTGGCATCATTCCAATCGTGCAGCCGTAC
>JBILJA010000131.1:0-6304 GCA_044368775.1 Burkholderiaceae bacterium | reverse complement strand
CGATTATGGGGCGAAATATTGGGCGGTGAGGCATGCACCAAGTTGCCGTGGAACCAGACTGCTGTCCCCTTTTTTCCTGTCGCAGAAAATAAACCTCCAGATGCCACTAGTTTAGTCACTAAAGGACCATCGATCTGATAGGTGAGTGAAGCGCTGACGTTGCCCTCCCAACCTTCGGGGGCATCTTCAGCCTTGGGTGCGTCAACACAGCCAATATCATGGGAGCCAGGTATAAAGAAGAGTGGACCATTGAACTGATCAATATCATCTAAAAAAATCATGACACTGACGATATTAGCCGTGGGAATATTGTCTTCGTTGCGCCAGTAGATATAGTCTTGATGCCAGGGCCACATCTCACCCGAGAAGGCTTGTTTAACATTCACTTTCAGTTGATGAATGTACACATGATCATCGAGGAGTTGCTGTGCGGGCTCTAAAAACTGCGGCGCACGAATCAGCTCTTTGTAGGCATCATCATAAAGGTGGCATCCATGAAAGGCACGATAGGTTTTGCCGTCTTTTTCTAAAACGTGACCAGGGTAAGTGTGAGCCTGAAAAGACATGGTGCGCGCCAACAGAAGATCAGTGGCCTCTTCACTCAGTGCCTGATCTTGGACTAAATACCCATCGCGCTTGTAAGCGTTAATTTCATGCGCAGCGAGTTTCATGGTTAATTGATCCATCGATTACAAGTGTTGAAATCGGCACTTTCTAATGGTGTCGTTGAGGTATTTTCAATCATGTCTGCTTTGTAGCCATTGCGCGCTGAAGACTGAGGGGACGCATGTCAGTCCATTCGCGATCGACATATGCCGAGGCTTCCGTTTTTGAGCCGGTAAAGCCCGTCTCGACCCAACCGTCTGGCGTTGTTTTTTGCTCAGGCCAAAGTGAATACTGACCCTCGGAGTTTTTGATCACTTTAAACAGATCCCCGTCGATGGTGTACGCATTAATGGGTCTTGCTTCCTGGGTCGACATATTGATTATTCCAATGGGTCATTAAAGGGCGATCAGCACGCATGCTAAGTTATCGCTTCAAGGAGGAGCCATTATCGGTCAAGTTACTGATTTAAAAACAAAAGAAGCTCTTGAATCCTCGCATCCTGACCACTTGTAACCTCGTCATGTTGACTGTCGTATTGTGAGGAATTGAGAGGGATTGTGAGGGTTATCGAAGTTGCGAGGTGACAATACGGGTAAGTCTGTTTTCAGGATCAATAATGACCATTACGATTGACGTCGAGGCCATCGAGGTTTTTCCAAGTAAGTTTCAAATGATGCGGTTGCAAGAAGCGAAGGGTTTGGTAGAGTCTGCATCCCGCTGGAGCTTTGCCGTCGGATTGATTCCCATCCCTGTTTTAGATGCGGCGGTCCTAGCCGCAGTTCAAACCAAATTACTCATGAATTTGTCTGCTCTTTATGGCGAAAAAGTTGAAAAAGAGCGCGCCTCTGCGGTAGTTTCTGTGTTGCTGGGCTCTTTAGTGCCCTTGGGGCTCACTAAAACAGCCGTTGGCGCGACCGCCAAGATATTTCCGGGGTCGGGCACAGTGATTGGTTCTATTGCGATGGCGACACTGGGGGCGACTGCCACTAAAGTGATCGGCCAGGTTTCTGTGAGGCATTTCGAACGGGGTGGAACGTTCTTGAAATTCCGCGAAGCAAATTTGATGGATGAGTTTAGAAAAGAATTTAAAAGAGCTGAATTTAGACGTTAATCATGCAAATAATCGCGATTTCTAATTTGAAAGGTGGTTGTGCCAAAACGACCACCTCGGTTAATTTGGCCGCTGGTCTGGCTCTTGAGGGCAGACGCGTTTTACTCATTGATCTTGACCCACAAGGCAACTCAACCGAATGGTTGGGTGTTGGATCGCCGAGCGAGGGTAGTTTTGAATTACTGACCACTGATTGCACGCTCGACACCTTGATCCACGACTCGAGCGTTCAGGGCGTTTCCCTGATAGCGGGGTCAGGAGCCCTGTCGAAACTTGAGCGGGTGCTTGCTAAAGCCGATGAGCCAGAAACGCATTTAAAAAAACGACTGGCTTCTTTACGCAAGCAGCAATGGGATGTTGTCATTTTGGACACGCCTCCAACGTTAGGACTTTTGACCCTGAATGCCTTAACGGTTGCGCATCAGTTGTTGGTTCCTGTCACGACTCAGGTTTTGTCTCTATCTGGTGTCGCGCAATTGATGCAAACCGTCGACGATGTGCGTGAAAATTTGAATCCTAAGCTCGAATTGCTTGGTTTGGTGGCCTGTCGTGTCAATCTGAGAACGCTACATTCCCAAGACGTTGTCCAAGCGTTAACCGAGAGTTTCGGTGAAAAGCTTTTAAAAACACATATTAGAGAAAATATACGTCTCGCTGAGGCGCCGTCCTTCAATAAAAGTATTTTTCAATACAGTCCCAAATCCGGTGCGTCAGAGGATTACCGCTCATTGGCGCGAGAAGTCCTTTCACTCACAAAGTAAAAAGGTTATGTATGGCTACTAAGCGCACGACAACAATTGGTTCAAATCCCTTGAAATCAACGAAAGCAGCGAAAGCAGAGAAGGTCAAAAACGTTGATAAAACTGCGACGCTACCTGTCGCTGAGGCAAAGATTTTGTCTACCCAGTCGCCCGAAGTAAAAAAGCGTGTGCGACGGACAAACAAAGAAACTGAGGCTTTATTTGCCGAGCAGTTGAAAGCTGATGCGCCCAGCGCGGCGGCAAAGGTCGAGCCAACACAGGAGGCCGACGTCTACACCAGCGATCGACACCAGGAAGCCATGGCGATTGTTAAAACGTGGTCGCAATGGGCTGTGGTTGCAGGGCTGACGCCTGTTCCTATTTTGGATACCTTGGCGCTGTCAGGTGCACAGATCAAGCTCATCCAATTACTTTGCAAGCATTACGAAGTGCCATTTGAACAAAAAGTCGCGATTGCGGTTGCGGCTGGTTTGATCGGCGGTACGGCTACCTCAGCGATCGCGACAGGCATGACGCGCATATTGATGAAAAATATTCCCATCGCGGGTCAAATTTTTAACTTAACGGTTGAACCAGCGCTTTCATATGGCTCAACCTATGCAATCGGAGCATCCTTTGTGAAGCATTTCGAGTCCAGAGGCAATCTGTCAAACTTTAAAAGCGATCAGATGCAAGACTATGCGACGGAACAATATAAAAAGGGAAAAAAAATGTTCTTTAGCAAGAAAAGTGCTGTACCCGCATAATATAGCTTCTCAACCTATTGACCGTGGTGCGATCCTTATATGCGTAGTTTGCTGAAATCCGATTTATTTGAATTTTTGAGTCGAGAGAGCCCGCGTGAATTAAAACGCATGGTGTGGTTGTCTATTTTTGTCGGCATTACCAACACGGCGTTGATTGGTTTGATCAATATGTCGGCAAGTGACGTCTCCGAGGGTATATCGGTGACTTGGCAATTTTTTGCTTTCGCTGCGTTACTTATTTTGTTGTTGATTGTGACGCGTCGTTCGAACGACGAAAACATCCGTAGCGCGCAAACCTTGATTTATCGCTTCAAGATCAAAATCATGAGCGATGTATTTAAATCAAATCTTGGCAAGATCGATGAGATCGGTCGAAACTATGTGTTGGAAGTGCTGGCCCGCGACACCCAAGCCGTGTCGCTCGCTGTCGGTGTGACGGTCACTGCGTGCCAAGCCATCGCCACGCTTTTTTTCTTGACACTTTACATGTCGACGGTTTCCTTTACGGCATTCATCATCATTTCAATTGCAGCCATTTTAATTTTGTCGGTGGGTATTCTCGAGCTGTTTAAAGTCACCGGCCAACTCGAAAAAGTTTCTGTGAGTGAAACAGGCGCCAATGCGATTTATGCCGATTTTTTGAATGGCTACAAAGAAATTAAAATGAATTCCGAGCGCGCGTATGACATCACGCGCAATATGGTGAAAGTTTCAAAAAATGTGAACGAAGAAAAGGGCAAGCTTATTGTTGCCATTACCAATTATTTCAATAATCTGCAGGTTTTTTTGTATGTGATTGTTGGCATTATTGTGTTTGTGGTGCCGGTTTTATCAGCAGACTTTTCGATGCATGTGACGACCGCCGCAACGACTGCGCTGTTTTTGGCGGGCTCTCTGTCCGGCATTATCACGAGCGTTCCTAATCTTTCTCAAGCCAATGTGGCCGCGCGCTCACTGCAGTCCTTAGCCAGAAGGTTGGATGAGAGTGCGCAAGACACACCCGTTTCTCGAAAAGAAGTCTTTGATGAGGTGCGTTCTATCACCTTGGAAAAGGTCACCTATCAACATGCCTCTGATGACAAACGGAAAAGCGCTTTTGTATTAGGGCCCATTGACTATCACTTCGAGGCAGGCAAGGTTTATTTCATTCGAGGTAATAATGGCTCCGGAAAAACCACGTTGATGAGGTTATTGATTGGTTTGTATCAGCCGAGCGAAGGTCGCATTTTAGTCAATGGCGTACCGATTGCAGAACCCACATCGGGCGCTTATCGGGACAATTTTTCAGTTGTTTTTAGTGACTTCCATCTTTTTAAAACCTTGTATGGTTTGCCGGTTGAAGATCATGCGCGCATAGAGGAATTACTGCGTCTTTTTCAAATGGAAGGTAAGATCAGCATTCACAACGGTGAATTTACTTCTTTGCAGTTTTCGACAGGCCAGCGCAAACGTCTGGCTTTGATCGTTGCGCTCCTTGAGGATCGGCCTTTCGTCATTTTGGATGAGTGGGCTGCGGATCAAGACCCTGAGTTTAGACACGAGTTTTATGTGAATATCATTCCAAAATTGCGAGAGATGGGTAAAACGATCATCGCCATTACGCACGATGATCATTATTATGAACGCGCGGACCATGTTTTACTGATGTCTAATGGTCGGCCACTATAAAAAGAGAGAAAAGAATGATCTATCCCGCGATTCTTTACGTTGCTCTAGCAATAGTTGTTGGTTTTGTAGGACGCAATAGTCGTCTAGGTTTTTGGGGAGTGACCTTGCTATCGATGGCCATCTCACCGGTGATTTCTATTTTTCTTGTTCTGTTTTTAAGTGATCGTGCGAGACCTTTTTTTTCATGGACCAAGGGATTAAAAAGCTGGAGACCTTCCTCTAAATTAAACGAAGCATCTCCAGCCAATCAAACTAATCCTCCTACTTGATCAGCACAGCAGGTGAAGCGGGAATCGATCCAGGCACTTTGTTGAGCGTCAAGAGCTGAGACACGATATTTAATACTTCCCGTGAGTAGCTATTTGACTCAGCAGGTACGTTGTACTTTTCTCCTTGATACTTGACCGAAGTCAAGGCGTTTGAAGAACTGCCACGACCTTTTTCCACTATTAAAAGAGGGATCGCTGAGGAAAAGTCGCGTTTGAATAAAAGCTCATTATTGATGGCAATTGCATCCGAGCTCATGACTTTAATCTGGCGTGGTGGGTCCATGTTTTGCAAGTTCACAAGCGTGCCAAGAAAATCAAAGACGTTGCGTGTGGATCTGAGTTTGATGATGAGCTGGGTGTCCTTGTTGACGCCTTTCTTAACCAGATCCGCAGCGGTGCTGGGTAGTAAAGGTTTTGCTGGCGATACGCCTGTCGACTGTGAGTTACAAAATGCAGACTCAGCAAAGACTTGGCCGAGCGTTTCGACTTCGGCCTGCTTGTTCAGACACATCCGTGTCACAGGCATGCTTCGGACAACCTGATATTTCGTCACGCCACCAACTTTGACCTGTTCCACCATGGTTCCGGGCTGGGCTTGCGCGGCGACGACCGCGACGAGGTTACGATTGAGTTCCTCGGCACTCATAGGGGCAGAGACGTTTTGTTTCGCCACAACGATTTCGGTGCTGAGGCCTGCCTGGATGAGGGTATAGAGCGCGGATTGAAAATCAGCAAAACCTGGCAAGTTTGGATTATTGATATAGGTTGAAAGCACTACATTTTTATCGCTACGCAGCTCAATGTAGTCAATGACAAGTGCATACAGAACTGAACGGGGCCGAGTTTGATTGTTTGTCAAGTTCGCGATAATGTCAGGTCGTATATCGCCCAAAAACGAGGTCATGAACTGTGCGTTATCTAGGGATGATTGCGTAAAGTTAAAGCTGCTGTTGACGGAGAGGCCGACACTTGGTGCGTAGCTAGATCCTGAGGTGGCAGCGGCCGAGAAAAAGCCGGTAACAGCGTTAGGAGCTCTGCTAGCGATCGATGAGTTCACACCCGCACTAACGCCAACACTGCCTGTACCAATCACGGAAGGCATATCAAGAAAGCTGAGAGGCATGTGTTTTGAAGCGCGAATG
>JBILJA010000130.1:0-6327 GCA_044368775.1 Burkholderiaceae bacterium | reverse complement strand
TTGTGACGGCATGCGGGATTTATTTGATTTTGCGTGGCCGGACATTTTCAGTGGTGCTGGGACTGTCACTTTTGGGTTACGCCGTCAATCTGTTCATCTTTGCCATGGGCCGCTTAGTGTCTGGTCGTCCTCCCGTGATTTCTGAGCAGGCTTTATCGTACGCCGATCCTATTCCCCAAGCGTTAGTGCTCACAGCGATTGTGATTGGTTTCGGGATGACGGGCTTTATCGTTGAGCTTGCGTTGAGAACGCGACATGAGACCAAGTCTGACCATGTTGACGGTCACGAGGCTGAGCCGCAGCAAGAAGGCAAGCGCGCATGAATCATCTTCTTGTTCTTCCGATCATTCTGCCGGCACTGACGGCCGCATTGTTATTGTTTTGTGGACGTCAACGCGGGCTGACCCGTGTGCTGAGTTTGTTTTCTACTGCATTATTACTCGCTGTGTGCGTGTCTTTGTTCCTCGATGCAGAAACAGGCGCTTTTCAGACGTATGCGCTCAGTGATTGGGTTGCCCCCTTTGGCATTGTGCTCGTATTGGATCGGCTGTCCGGCCTCTTGGTGTTGTTGACAGCGGTCGTCGCACTCGCCGCTCTGTTTTACGCGATGCAGGGTTGGGACACGCGTGGAAAATATTTTCACGCGCTCTTTCAGTTTCAGTTAATGGGCATTAATGGCGCCTTTTTGACAGGCGATCTATTTAATCTGTTCGTATTTTTTGAAGTCCTGCTGATCGCGTCTTATTGTTTGCTGATGTATGGCTTTGGCGAAAGACGCTTGCGAGCATCGGTCCACTATGTGGCGATTAACCTGACGGGTTCTGCTGTATTTTTGATTGCGGTCAGTTTGCTCTACAGCGTGACGGGTACGCTCAATATGGCGCATCTTGCTGAGGTGGTTGCACTGTCCGCGCCCGAAGATATTGCACTGATTCGCTCGTCTGGCTTGATGTTGCTCGGTGTGTTTGGTATCAAGGCTGCATTATTTCCGCTCTATTTCTGGCTACCTGCCGCGTATTCAAGCGCCTCGGCGCCCGTGGCGGCCTTGTTCGCCATCATGACCAAGGTTGGGGTGTATTCCATCTTGCGCTTTACAACCTTGATTTTTCCAGACAACACAGGTCCTGCGGCGGATTTGACGACCCCTTGGCTTTTGCCTGTGGCAATTGTCACACTCCTTCTTGCGGCACTCGGTGCGCTTGCGGCTAAACGCTTGCTGGAGTTGTTTGCCTATCTCACGATCGCTTCAGTGGGTACGATTTTGATTGCTGTTTCCGCGGGCGGGGTGGCCGGTCTTTCGGGTGGGCTGTTTTATTTATTACACAGTACTCTGATTATGTCGGCGCTCTTTTTGTTGGCTGAAATGATTGGGCAGGCTCGAGGAGAGGCTCAGGATCAGCTCCATCAGGGACCGATGCTCTTGAAACCTGTTTCACTCGGGATAGTCTTTCTTGTCGGTGCGGTGATTGTCGCTGGCTTGCCGTTGTCCTCTGGTTTTCTAGCCAAACTCATGATTTTGCAAAGTGCGCTTCAAAGCACTTCGATGCCCTGGGTCTGGGGCTCGATTTTGGTTTCAAGTCTCTTTGTTTTGATTGCGTTGTCCCGCGCGGGAAGCATGATTTTTTGGAAAATCTCTCACGAGACCTCGCCACAGGCCGTGGCACCAGATGGTTTGCGGTGGCTGCCGATCCTAGGTCTATTGGTATGCAGCCTCTTGATGGTAGTGTATGCCGCGCCTCTTAAGCGTTTTACGGATGCAACGGCGCAACAACTCAGCACACCAAGCCAATACATCGAGGCAGTCATTGGTCAAACGACAGATCGCGCCCCACGCCCTCTACCTGTGGAGGCAAAATAATGAAAGCTTGGCTTCCTTATCCTGTTCTGTCGTTTTTACTTTTTGTGGTTTGGCTGCTGCTTGTCGCTGAAGTTTCTGCAGCGCATGTCTTGTTGGCGCTGTTTTTGGCGTGGGGTATCCCCATGCTTTGTAGACCATTTTTAAAAGATTTGCCCCCCGTTCGTCATGCTGTTACGGCGTTGCGTTTAGTCGCTTTAGTCACCTACGATATTGTCGTGGCAAATATTGCTGTGGCACGTTTAATCTTGGGCCCGACGGCCCGCTTGAAGCCTGTCTTTGTTCATGTGCCGCTCACACTCACTCAGCCGATGTCTATTTCCTTGCTCGCAAGCATTATTACGATGACGCCTGGCACAGTCTCCTCGGATTTATCGCAAGACAACAAGGTCCTCATTGTGCATGCGCTGGATTGCAGTGATCCTGAGGCGCTTGTCGCGGATATTCAACAACGTTACGAAAAACCTCTCTTGGAGATTTTCGGATGCTAGACATTTCAATCAAAATTGCTTTGATCGCGATCGGACTATCGATGGCGCTGACCCTTTATCGGCTCATCAAAGGTCCTAATACACCAGACAGGATTCTTGCGTTGGATACCTTATATGTCAATGCTGTCGCCTTGCTGATTGTTTTAGGGATCTATGACAATAGTTCTATTTATTTTGAGGCAGCGCTGCTGATTGCGCTGATGGGATTTGTAGCCACAGTCGCACTTGCGCGCTATATTGCGCGCGGCGATGTGATGGATTGAGGACGGGAGACGAACATGCTTGAAGTCATTACATCCGTATTGTTGTTGATTGGGGCCTTTTTTATCCTAGTGGGTTCGATTGGTCTTGTTCGCTTGCCAGAGTTTTTTATGCGACTGCATGCCCCAACCAAGTCTTCGACACTAGGCGTGGGTGGTGTCTTACTTGCCTCAATGGTCTATGCGTTCAACGAGAGCGTGTTGATTCACGAGTTGATCATTACGTTGTTCGTGTTTGTGACCGCTCCTGTCAGTGCGCATTTGCTTTCACAGGCGGCGTTGAGGCTTAAATTAAAATCAAAAGCTCGGCTCCCTGAATGAAGAGTCTGGGGGAGGGCTATCGCGCGCTGGTGATTGGTGCGACTGGGGCGATTGGTTCTGGTTTTGTTTCGGTTCTGCGAAACGATCTCAATTGTGCCGAGGTTGTAGAAGTTTCCCGTGCGCATTTCCCGGAATTTGCATTGGAAAACGAAGCATCAATGATTCAGGTATCCATGCAGGTAAGTCAGCGGGGTCCTTTTGCGCTGATCGTGGATGCGACGGGTGCCTTGATGATCGATGGTAAGGGCCCTGAAAAGCATTTGGGTGCCTTAGACTCAGCGCACTTGATGCGTAGTTTTCAAGTCAATGCGATTGGACCAGCTTTGTTACTGAAACATTTCTTGCCGCGCTTGGTGTCGGGGCGTGCAATCTATGCCAAGCTTTCCGCACGCGTTGGGAGTATTTCTGACAATAAGAAAGGGGGCTGGTATGGTTACCGTGCCTCTAAGGCTGCGCTGAATATGTTTTTACAGACCGCGGCGATTGAGTTTGCCCGTAAGAATCCGTCTGCTGTGATTGCCGCTCTACAGCCAGGTACCGTGCAATCAAACCTCACTAAGCCCTTTGTCGGTCAAGAGGGGATCTTGACCCCTTATGAGTCTGCGAGTGGTTTGTTGCAAGCGTTGGACGTACTGGGTTTAGATCAGTCGCATCAAGGCGCTTTTTTTATTGACTATAAAGGGCAGGCGATCGATTGGTAGAGTTTGTTGTCAATAATGACTTTAACTTGACTCTATATTCTTTTTGGTTATATAAAGATAGGAAATATGTACTTCAGCTTTCGGGAGCCTGGGCGCACAATGGCCTCCTCAACCATTTTTCACAGGCATTTTCAGTCATGAAAAAAATAGCTGCATATTTCTTGGGTTTACTGCTTTCTGTGAATGCGTTTGCAGCCGAACCTCTTTTATCCGCGCAAGCTGTGCAAGCAGGTCTGAGCGCGCCCAATACGGTCATCCTCGATATTCGCGATCCAAAGTCTTATGCGGCAGGTCATATTCCTGGGGCCTTGAATGCGCCTTATGGTACCTGGCGTGGTCCTGCGACCAACCCGGGCGAGCTTCCTGCGCAAGCAAACTTGACCAAACTTGTACAACGTTTGGGTTTGACGCCTGACACCCATGTCATCGTCACGTCCTCGGGTAAAGACGATACCGATTTTGGTGCGGCTGCGCGCGTGTACTGGACACTCAAAGTATTGGGTCTGCAACACCTCTCCATCTTGAATGGTGGTCTTAAATCTTGGCAAGCAGCGGGTTTTTCTTTGGACAACAAGCCTGCCACTGCGACGGCCAGTACTTTTGTTCCAACAATCAATCAAAATATGATTGCGACACGCGAAGAGGTTGTGGCGAAGGTTAACGCGGGTCAAGCTCAGTTGGTTGATGCGCGTCCTGTTGCATTTTTTGATGGTTCGACCCGCCATACCGCTGCCAAAGTACCTGGCACGCTGAAAGGCGCCGTCAACGTTGAGCACTCCAAGTGGTTTGAGCCAAACAGCTCCTCGGTAGTTTCCGCGGGCGAAGCAAAAAAGCTGGTTTCTTCAACGCCTGTTAAGTTGGATCAAGAAACGGTCTCTTTTTGCAATACGGGTCACTGGGCCGCGACAAACTGGTTTGTTTTGTCAGAGTTAGTCGGCCAGAAAAACGTAAAGCTTTATGCCGGCTCCATGGTTGACTGGACGCAGGCTGAGGGAGCGCTGCCTATGGATAACGTGCCCAACCGTTTAAAACAGTTGTATATCGATGCCCAGTTGTGGCTCGCTAATAAATAAGCTTTATTCAAAAATAAGCTTCATTCAAGCAACACACTAATATGAAACGCCTCCCCCTGAGTGTATTGCTGTTTTTGTTCTTTATATTTTTGGCCTGGTCAGTGTCCATCCGTCAAGCCGCGTTATTTGCGGTTGGTATTGGTATGGGGGCAGCCTTGGCAGGGGCTCGGTTTGGGTTTACGACGGGGTGGCGTCAATTGATCGAGCAGCGAGACCCACGAGGCGTGATGGGACAGTTAGTCTTGCTTGCCTTGGCCTCAGTGTTTTCTCTGACCTTGCTTGGACAATATCCCGAGTTGACTGCAGCACTGGGTCCTCCGAGTATCAGTTTACTCGTGGGTGCCTTTGTGTTCGGACTGACTATGCAGATTGCCGATGGTTGCGGGTCTGGTACCTTGTACAAAGCAGGTCTCGGTATCCCACTGAACATGGGTATTTTGCCGCTCTTCGCGCTGGGGAGCTTTTTGGGCTCCGTGCAAGTCGGTGATTGGCTCAAATTGGGTCAAATCGAGCCCATCGGTTTGGTAACAGAATTTGGCAGTGCGCAGGCAATCTTGATCACCTTGCTTGGTTTGGCGATCATGGCCCTGGCCGCCAGGTTGTGGGTCGGGCAGGGAAAAACATGGTGGGATCGCAAATGGCTGATCGGTGCACTTGCGTTGTCTATCCTCGCCGCGCTTAATTTGATCATCGCTGGTCAGCCTTGGGGCGTGGTGTACGGCTTTGGTCTTTGGGCCGCAAAAATTGTGAATGCTGCCGGTTTATTTGATCCTGCAGCGAATGCCTTTTGGAGTCAGGCGGGCAATGCCCAGCGTCTCAATGAAATGGTGTTGATGGACATAACGTCTATCACCAACATTGGTATCTTGGGTGGCGCGCTATGGATTTCGGCGCGAGCCTCCTCCGACAGCAAACCTTTAACCGCCACGCAGTGGATGGTTGGGTTAGCCGCAGGTTTTCTGATGGGCTATAGCTCGCGTCTAGCGTTTGGTTGCAACATTGGTGCCATGCTTAGCGGGATCTCGACAGGCAGCTTGCATGGTTGGATCTGGGTGCCTTTGGCTTTTGCAGGCACACTGATCGGTGTGCGTATCCGCCGTCATTACCAATTTTAAGGATCGAGCACAATGATCACCTCGTCAATAAAATATCAAATGATTTTTTGGGCGTGTTTGATTTCGTTTCTGGTGTGGGACACCGCAGCATCTCCGCCAGTAGATCTGCGCAATGAGCCTCCATTAATCGCAGCGGGTTCGGGTAAGCCTTCGAGCGGTGGTCATTGCGCTGTTTCAAAATAAAAAAAGCCGCCTTGTTTTCACAGGCGGCTTTTTTCAATGACAAACAAGATCAGGACCTTAGCGTCTGACCCGATCAGGATGTTCACCATAAGGTGGGCCGTACATCACCAGTACTCTTACCGGTTCGACACTCGTCACGGAAAAGACATGCATCTTGTCGGCGGGAAAAAAACAAGTATCTCCAACCTCCATCTCAAAGGCTTCACCGTCGACTTCGACATGCGCTGAGCCAGCGAGCAAGTAACAGACCTGTTCAAGTCCCGGATGCGCGTGAGGCAGAGCACCACCACCACGCGCGATGGTTCCCAACACCACTTCGATATGTTTG
>JBILJA010000157.1:0-5325 GCA_044368775.1 Burkholderiaceae bacterium | reverse complement strand
TTGAAAAGGCAAAGGCTGTTGGGACCCGTTTTCGATTCCAAATAGCCTCACGAGCATGCGCCAGCGCATCGACGCCGCTATCGCGGGTCACCGTCCAGGGCGCTGTGAGACAAAGTTCTGGATCGATGACGGCCCAATCAGCCATCGCCGCGCTGCCAAAAAAGGAATGCTTAGATCCGCGGTTTAAGTCCCAAAGGGTTGCGGTCGAAGAAACCTCGCTACCTGTTCCAGCCGTTGTCGGCATGAGCAAGAGGGGACAAGCGACAAAATCGCTAATATTGCATGCCCGATCCAACACTTGCGCGATGGAGGTATTTGGCGCAAGAGCAATACGCATTGATTTAGCTAAGTCAAGCGTACTGCCTCCTCCAATTGCAATAAGCGTAGGCAGTTCTCTGCCAGCATGATCTGACCAAAATTGATTTCGCAGTTGGTCCACAATCTCAACTGTCATGAGTCCATCGGGACAATATAAGATCTCTTTTAAACATGAGCCAAACATTAACCGTATCTCATCGATCAGTATTCGATTTGCATTTGAGTGCAATAAGATCACGACCGGTCTGTTACCAACCAGCGATGGCACATTATGGCGTGCACCGATACTAAAAGATATCTCAGGTTTCGATTCAATCATGTCACACGACTCCGCAGATAGGCTGAAATGACATCAATAACAGTCACTGTCCCCACAAGAATAATGAGTACCGCGCATGTTTCAGCATATTGAAAGCCACGGATGACTTCATACAAGATCACACCGATACCACCCGCGCCAACCATACCCACAACCGATGCAGAGCGAACATTTGATTCAAATCGGTAGAGGCAAAATGAAATCCACATCGGGAGCACTTGAGGAAGTATGCCGAAAACAATTTCGGAAAGTTTTGAACCACCCGCAGCTCGAATTCCCTCTACTGGCCTGGGATCAATCGCTTCGACGGCTTCGGAAAATAATTTACTGAGTGTGCCTGTCGTGTGCACGAACAACGCCAATACACCGGCGAAGGGGCCTAGACCAACGGCGACAATGAACAACAGGGCGAAAACCATTTCATTGACTGCGCGGAGTGCATCCATGACACGGCGCAGGGGTTGGTAGACCCAAGGGCGAACAACGTTGGAGGCGCACAAAAATCCGAGAGGAATAGAAGCGAGTACTGCAAGTAGCGTGCCCCATAAGGCAATGTGAATCGTGACGATCATTTCTTTGAGATAGATACGCCAATCAAGAAAGTTAGGCGGAAAGAAGTCTTTACCCAGCGTCACGATATTGCCAGAGTCTCGAATGAGATCGAGAGGGCGGATTTCAGCGCCTTGCCACGCCCATGCAAGCAATAGGAAAGCCAAAAACCAGCCTAAGTAATAACTTAGGCCGGGTCGTTCAGCACTCGCGCGGGCTTTAACCCGCTCGAGTGGTGTCATTGATAGCAAATCAGTGGTCATTGAAGTTTTGCAAGTGCTTGATCAATTTCTTTTACTTTCGCGTCTTTTTCAGCTTGGCTCAGACCTTGAGCAGACAGAATTTTTTGACGGTCTTTGAACAGTTCGAGTTGACGAATTGGCTTGAGTTGATCGTTAGTTGAGGCTCTGAAACCACCATAGTTATAGATATTTTTCAGAATTTCTTTTTCCTGAGCATCTGTTTTGGCATATCCCAAGACAAAAGTACGCAATTTTTCTTTGATCGCTGGGTCTAAATCTTTGCGCCATACAAAGGGATCACTTGGAATCAGTGGGCTCGTCCAAATCACACGAAGCTGCTCAAATAAGTCTGGTCTAGTGACTTTTAAACGTCCCATGTCTTCGGTATTGTTCGTGGCAACATCAAGTTGCTTGGCGAGAACGGCTTGAATATTGGCGCCATGGCTTCCATTGCGGACAGTTTTAAAGATCGCACGAGGTTCGACTTTGCGCTCAGAGAAAATGTAATAAGTCGGAACAAGAAATCCAGATGTCGAATTAGGATCACCGATACCGAAGTTCACATTTTTTGGATTTTTAAATACATCATCCAATGTTTTGTAAGGGGAGTCTTTATGCGTGATTAGTAAAGCTTCATAACCAAAGCTTCCATCTGCATACATTAATTGCGCGAAGATTTCGCCATTAGCACGGTCGACGGCTTCCATGGCTGCTTTGTTGCCATACCATGCGACCTGGATTTTATTAAAGCGCATCGCTTCGATTACGCCTGCATAGTCAGTCGCATAAAACGATTTGACTTTTAGGCCGGTTTTCTTTTCCATGTCCTTGAAAAAGGGTTCCCATTTTTCACGTTGTGCGGTAGCGGTGTCTGTTGCGATAATGCCGAATGATATTTCTTGGGCGAGCGCAATCGTGCTAGAAATAGCTAAGCATGCTGAAACAATAATATTTCGTATTTTCATAATGACTCCTAATTAAGCATCAATAAGTGCGGGAAACTGCTTTGAAGATGAAGGGGAAAGTGAGTATGAGTCCGTAACAATTTCTTGGGCATCTACTCCATATAAATTCTCTAGGCGTTGAGGTGAGAGATCAGAAGTTGGGCCGTCGAATATCAAGCGACCCTTTCGCATGCCTATCGCGCGCTGACAGTACGTTTGTGCAATTGATATTTGATGCAAGCTCACAACAAGTGTCATGCCGAGATCTTTGGTCAGTCCAAATAGAACATCCATGACTTTTTTTGCTGATGTAGGATCCAACGAGGCCACAGGTTCATCTGCCAGGAGTAATTCAGAACCTTTAAGAAGAGCGCGCGCAACGGCAACGCGCTGCTGTTGTCCGCCTGAAAGTGTTGAAGCGCGTTGATAGGCTTGTGGACCCAGTCCAACCTTATCGAGGCATTCGAGAGCAGCAACCCTTTCTGCCTCAGTGAAGCGCTTCAATAAAATATCTAAAGATGATTTATGTGCCAAGCTTCCCATCAGAACATTCGTAATGACATCAAGTTGAGCAACCAAATTAAACTGTTGAAAAACGACGCCCACTTTTTTTCTAATATCCCGAATCTCAGAAGAAAACCCTTGACCGGTGTAGAAAGATCTGCCGTTGACACAGATTGATCCCTGACCTTTATCTATTTTCTCAAGTCCGCAAAGGAGTCGAATAAGCGTCGATTTTCCTGATCCTGAAGCGCCAATCAAGGCAACAGATTCACCTTGTTCAACCGTAAAACTCACATGATCGACGGCCATAAACGATGAAGAATGACCTAAATTTTTAGTGTTGAAAGTTTTTGAAACATGCTTGACATCAAGAAGGGGCGTCTTCATACGATGATTTCCTCTTCTATGCTTTGTAAGACCCTAGACCTGTATGGCCAATGGATGATCTTTAACTCACCTGAGTAGGTTTCGACGATGGCTGAAAGGCTTTCAACCCAGTCGCCATCATTGCAATACAAAATTCCATTGATGTATCGAATTTCGGGCTTGTGAATATGCCCGCAGAGCACACCGTCATAACCGCGACGTCTAGCCTCGTCTGTCAAAATGGTCTCAAATTGTGTAATGAATGAAACGGCATTCTTGACGCGATGCTTGAGGTACTGCGACAAAGACCAATAAGACATACCAAACTTATGGCGCAGATGATTGAACGTATTGTTGAGTTTTAGTATCAGGGTATATAGCGAATCACCTAAGTAGGCGAGCCATTTTGCATGCTGGATAATTCCGTCAAAAAGATCCCCGTGCGTCACCCAAAGCTTTTTACCATTCAGAAGATCATGTACTGCCTCATCCACGATAGTAATATCACCAAACGCCATCCCGGCAAAGGGGCGAAGCGCCTCGTCATGATTACCCGCGATGTAGAGCACGCGTGTTCCTTTGCGGGACTTGCGTAATATTTTTTGAATCACGTCATTATGACTCTGCCGCCAGTACCAGCCCCGTTTGAGCTGCCAGCCATCGATGATGTCACCGACTAGATAAAGGTACTCAGAATCGTTGTACTTGAGGAAGTCAACCAAATATTCAGCTTTACAGCCCGGAGTGCCCAGATGAATATCCGAAATCCATATGGACCGGTATCTTTCGTGGCTTTGAGCTGGAGTCAATACTTCAGTTGAATTCATAGGCTCTATTTTGATCAAAAATGATGACGTCTTTATGTCGAGATGATGACGTTTTCGTGACAGTCTTGCGTTTGATTTTTTTCGAGGATAATTTCACGCCAAAGACATTCAGTTCTTCGAACGATCTCTTCCCAGGATTGGTGTTTGGCTGTTTTGACGGCGGCATTGCCTAAGCGTCGAATGAGAGATTGATTCATCAGGGTAGTGATCACGGCTCGGACAAATGCATTTTCGTCACCAGGCTCGACAGTGATCCCGTTGTCGCCAGAAATGATCAGATCACCCGCTGCAGCGTGTCGATAAGCGATGACGGCAAGTCCGCTCGCCATGGCCTCGATTGTGACGTTGCCAAAAGTTTCTGTCAGACTGGGAAAAACGAACATATCTGCGCTTGCATAATATTTAGCAAGCTCAAGACCACTTTTCTTTCCAACAAATATTGCTTCAGGACATTTTTTCTGTAGTGATTCTCTCAAGGGCCCATCACCCACGACAACCAGTTTGGTTCTTGGTTCTATATTTTTTGCATGTATATAACTCTTGATCAAGAGATCAAGGTTTTTTTCAACAGCAAGTCGGCCCACAGAAAGTAGAACTACATCGAAAGGCTCTGCATTCCAAGAGGCCCGTAACTGATTGGAGCGTAATTGATCGGAAAAATGGCCGGTGTCGACGCCTCTGGGCATGACGCGTAAGTTATGTAAACCCGCTTGCTCAAGTTCTTGTTTTAGTTTCTCTGTCGGTACCATCGTGCAATCGGTGGCGTTATGAAAATATCTCATATATGCCATGATGAGTGGTTCGAGAAAGCCTAATCTGTAAAAAGAACTATAAGCATGGAAATTCGTTCTGAAATCCGAGGTCACCGGAATATTAAGTGAACGAGCTGCTTTGGCGGCGGACCAGCCAAGAGGACCCTCTGTCGCGATATGTACAATATCTGGTTTTGTTTTGCCCCAGCGCTCCAACAGCATGGTTTTCGCAGGTATCCCCATTCGAAGCTCGCTATACAGAGGGATGGGGAAAGACTTGACTAAAACGTCTTGATTGCTATTTTGTTTTTGTATTTGATGCGAAGTGAAATCTGAGGGTTGCTGAGGTCTGATGACATTCACTAAGTGATTATTCTTTCTTAATTCTCCAATAAGCATGGAGATGGTGTGGGCGACGCCATTAATCTCTGGTGGATATGTTTCTGTGACAACTTCGATGTTGAGGTCAGAAAAGGAATGATTGAGGTCTAGGGCTTGTTGCCG
>JBILJA010000027.1:0-22072 GCA_044368775.1 Burkholderiaceae bacterium | reverse complement strand
ATTAGCTTAGTCCTGTTGTTTATTATCTCCCTATCACTTCTAGCTCCGCTCATCTTGAATGTATTGAGTAAAAAATCAAAAATGGCTCATGATGCGCTGAAGTTCGAAGAAGAAACAAATGCCAAATCATAAAAATTTTCATCATTTCACAGAGTTTACTAACGCACGCGCCAAATTCAAGACGGGACAAGACACACCACGCGCCCTGCTTGAGCGTTGTTTGGAGAGCATTCATGCGAATGAATCACATGTTGAGGCATTCACGCACCTGGATGTCATCGGTGCACGTGCTGCCGCCGATGCGTCGACTAAACGTTATGTCGCAGGAGAGCCGCTGTCAGCAATAGATGGTATGCCCTTTGGTGTCAAAGACATTATCGACACGCGTGATATGCCGACTCAGATGGGCAACGCATTTTTCAAAGGCCATCAACCCAACATCGACGCGGCGTGTGTCCGCGCAATTCGGCAAGGTGGTGCAGTCATTCTTGGCAAAACAGTCACAACAGAATTCGCGATTGGCCGCTCGGGTCCGACCAAAAATCCTTGGAACACCGACCATACTCCAGGTGGCTCCTCCTCGGGTTCTGCAGCGGGTGTTGCTGCGGGCTTTGTGAGCGCAGCTTTTGGTACGCAAACTCAGGGTTCGATTATTCGACCCTCTTCTTTCTGTGGCGTGGTTGGTTTTAAAGCCTCTTTTGGAGCCTTGCCGACAGAAGGGGTTCATCCCCTTTCTAAGTCACACGACCACCTTGGCATCGTGGCAGAGGGCGTGCAAGAGGCCTGGGCAGTGCTGCGCTGGGTCTCTGAAGTTCATTCAAGCCAAGATCATCGTGGCTTGCAGGGACCAATGGAGCTTGATTCGCAACCCTTGCCTCTTCGTCGCGTTGCTTTTTTAAAAACCCAAGGTTATTTTGAACTGGATCAAGCCAGCCAGCATGCTTTTGAACAAGCCCTAGAACGTTTAGGCGCTGCGGGGGTCGAGATTGTGACGCCCGATGACTCAGTTGTTTTAAAAGAACTCTGCACACTGCTTGACCAAGTTCCTGATTATTCGCTCGATCTCGTCAGCATGGACATGCGTTGGCCCTACTTGGGCTATCTAGAGGTCGCCAAAGAACACATGGGTCCTCGTTTCACCGACCTCAAAGAACGTGCGGCGCGCCTGACTCGCGAAGACTATCAACATCGTCTCAGTTTCAGAGATGCTCTACGCGTTCGAGTCCAAGAGTTGGAGCATGTTTTTGATGCAATGATCTTGCCTTCGGCTTCTGGTCCGGCCCCAGAAGGTTTTATCAATACTGGCAGCCGAACACTACTGACGTACTCGACGTTCATCGGCAACCCGGCATGCTCGATACCTGTAATGATGGTCGATCATATGCCCCTCGGGTTGCAGCTGATGGGATTCACAGGTGCGGATTATTGCTTGGCAAGACACGCCGCTTGGGCGCATGATTTATTTCGTTCGGCCTAAAGGTTGGGAAGCAGAGTAGCACTGAGGGTATTTGCTGAACATGATCAAATAAGCTACGAATCTAAACTCCCAACTCTCTTATCCTTTAGCGTCAAAACGATGAACGATAGATTAAAAAGCAATCACTCCATCAGTCGCCGCCAAATCATCTCAGCGGCAATCGCCGCCTCTGCCCTGTCGGTGCCGACTTGGTGCGTGGCGAGCGGATTTTCTGTCAATGAGATGATCTTGCTATCAGCAAAACTCACCCAAAAGTCGCCTAAGCTCTTTTTGCCCGTCATCGCTCAAAAGATGCTGGAAGCTTACGCGCAAAGAGGGTTTACACATCGCCTGCAGGCTTTATTAGCCAACCCCGAGTCTGATCTAGAACTCGGTAACGAAATTGTAGCTTCCTGGTATAGCGGTATTGCAGAAACCTTGCAGGGTCCTCAGGTCATCACTTATAACAATGCTCTGATGTGGCGTACAGCGCCCTTTTTACATCCGTCAGGCAACTGTGGCGGCCTCACCAATTACTGGGCATTGCCACCCTCATCTTAAGGACTTTTACTTTGGAGAACGCTGTCACGACAGATGTTGTCATCATCGGCTCTGGCGTGTCGGGAGCTTTATTGGCTCACCGCTTGGCTAAGCAAGGCATCAAAGTTTTGATACTCGAGGCAGGCAAGACCGTTGAGCGAGCCCAAGCCGTCAATACGTTTGAAAATGCTCTTATCAAGGTTCCAGAATCTGCCTACACCCAAACCCCGCAGGCGATGTTCCCACGTTCCGACCAACCTCATCAGTGGTACGTACAAGCAGGTCCTGATATTTTTAAAAGTACTTATCTGAAAGTGCTAGGTGGAACCACCTGGCATTGGCTAGGAACAGCAATACGTCTCATCCCCAGCGACTTCAATACTCAAACACTGTTCGGTCGAGGGGTTGATTGGCCCATCAACTACAGTGACCTAGAACCTTATTACACCGAAGCCGAAAATGAGCTTGGGGTCTCAGGCGATGCAAAGCAAGATCAAGGGTCTCCTCGTCAGAGCGTCTATCCCATGCCCGCGATCGGACAATCCTACTGCGATCAAACATACATCAAAGCATTAGCCCAAACACCCTATGAAGTGACCCCCACTCCACAGGCACGCAACTCGGTTGCCCATGACAACCGCCCCCCCTGCTGTGGCAGTAGTAGTTGCATTCCTGTATGCCCGATTCAAGCGAAATACGATGCCACGGTTCATATTAAAAAAGCCCTCGCTGCCGGTGCCACGTTGATGACTGAATCAACGGCTGTTCAATTGCTTGTAGGAAAAGACCAACAAATCGAAGCCGTCAGATTCAAGCGTTGGGATCAGTCAGAAGGCTTCATCAAGGCTAAACGGTTTATCTTGGCATGCCATGGGATTGAAACTCCGCGACTGTTGATGGCTTCGAAATCAAGCACGTACCCCAAGGGGCTGGCCAATCGCTCTGATCAGGTCGGTCGCAATCTCATGGATCACCCAGTGCAACTCTCCTGGGCACTGTCGCGAGCCCCTGTCTACCCATACAGGGGGCCTCAAGCAACCTCTGGCATCGAAAATATGCGCGACGGCGCGTTCCGAAAAAATCGAGCAGCGTTTCGGATCGAAATTGGTAATGATGGCTGGGGATGGCCCACTGGGGCGCCAACATCGACTGCCCAACAGTTTGCCCGATCCGGTTTGCGTGGCGAGGTTTTAGATCAAGCCATCTCCAATCAGACCTCGCGCCACATTCGTCTAGCCTCGCTCATGGAGCAATTACCAGACCCCGAAAATCGCGTCTCGCTCGATCCGCATGTGTTAGATATTTACGGAGTCCCTAGACCAAAACTACATTACCGTGTCGATGACTACGTACAAAAAGGCTTGAACGCCGCACAAACAGCTCACACAGAGATTTTTGGTCACTTACGGGCCACTGAGATTCAGCACAAGCAAGAATACGAAGGTGCGGGACATATCATCGGAACGACTCGCATGGGCCACGATGCAACATCCTCTGTGGTTGATGCCAACCTTGTCAGTCATGATCACAAGAATTTGATGATTGTTGGATCGAGCGTTTTTCCGACGGGCGGAAATGCCAATCCAACGTTAACTATCGCGGCACTGAGCTTGAGGGCCTCTGATTTTTTGATCGAACAACTGCGTGTTAAAACTGCTGTGAAAAGAGTGCCATCAATATCGACTCAACCCGTCATCTAAAAAATCAGATAATTCTTAATTATTTTCAATTTAATTTCATGATTTTGAGGCGATCAGAGGCCTCTTGCAAGGGCGCATTACTGATCGCATCCAAGCCAGAAAAAGGATTTTGAGAAGCGTAAGCCAGATACAGCGCAAATAGACTGACCACAAAAAAGGAAAAAATACACAGAAATTGAGACGCTGGCTTTTTAAGCATCGCCATAGATAATATGACACTCGAAGCGACTAGCGTGAGGATGGCAAGAATGAGCCCGCGAGAACCAATTCTGTATTCACTTATTTCAATTCTGACGAGCCGATACTCCCGAATTCGCGCGACAAGATTGCCGAGTTGCGAAGCTGTGAGTGGTTGAAGCTTAGTAAAATTGAATGGGTCGTAAACGATGTCTGACATCACAGTGAGTGGTGTGAGGGCGCTTCGAGTACCCTGACGAATGGAGAGCGCATCGCCTTGGCGCATCGCTGGCCACTCTTTTAGCAAAACGTCTGAAGCGTAAGCACGTGTTGCGTCCATGAGAGGTGTTCCGACTTCTGGTTCGATATTGAGTGATATACGTCCAAGTGTACGGAGCGCGTCCGCCTCTTGCAATAATGAGGTCTTTGCACGGATATGGACATTTGAGATATCACTGAAGACAAAAGCGATGCCCAATGAGAGCAAAACGATGGCTCCAGCGTTCAATCCCGAAATATTAATACCATCGTATTTATGAACCAACTCGGCGTGTCTTTTGGGGGAAAAGCACCAACGCATGATGAGATAGGCGATGCCAGCGCTCAGAAGCACGATGAGTAAAAAGAATAGGGCCATTGAAATAATTGTTTGCATGATCCCGACTTGTTTTATATGTCATTGTTATTCATTCAAATTAATCGGATGTGCAGGTTCCGATACCTAGCTAATATTACAGTACGATTTGACCGCATCCCGGCTTAAAATGCTGGACAAAATTTGAACTAAGCCTCATCACATCAATCAAAGAATATTCCTAGGATTTTATGGAAGCCGCAAAAACGTCTGAAGACATCATAAAGATTGGTGGTGGCGAGAAAAGCCCGCATGCGATCAAAGCCTTAATCATTTCTCTTTTTGCCTTAGTGCTATCGCTTGCCGGCTTAGGTGGAGGCGAAGAACTTAAAATCATTTCCTCTAGCAACATGATCGATTCTAATTATCAAACCATTGCAGAATTTCGATTATTAAGGCAGTCCATATTACAGGACAGTATTGAGCAAATGGAAATAGGATTATGGAAAAACTCTTCTCTCACATCGGTTGAAAAAAATAATTTTGAAAAAATTATTGAAAGGAAAAAGAAAGATATTCAACTGCTTGAATCTAATGCGGATAAACAGGATGGAAAAAAAGAGCTTGAATTAAAACTGTCAAAAATTCGACATGAAAAAAAATTAGCTCAATCCAAAAACAATTCCTTTGAATATGGTGAGGCCCTACTGCAGATCGCGATCATTTTGGTGTCCACGTCGATCATTTCATCGATCGTAGGCTTGATGCTTGGGGGGGTTCTCATCGGAGCTTTTGGAATACTCGCGGTTCTAAATGGTTTCTTTTTATTTTTTATCATTTAATTTTCCCAATAGGCATCAAGGATCTTCCGATAGGTATGTACTTTGTGTATGTTTTTGTCACGCTGAAAGCCATAGATTGAGCGGCTCTTAGAGGCTCATCATGTGGACGCTACAGGTGTTGGACTGGAAAGCCACACTGCGTAACAATATCTGCGAGATCATTGCATCATATAAATAGACCAGTTCTCTGGCTTGTGGTTGTGCAGTTCACGTTATGGCGCAATCCACAATGCTGCTAAAAACTATAGCGCCAATGAATTTAATGCGCATTTGAGCGGATCCTTAGATTCTATCCTTTAATTATTTTGTTAAATATATAAAAATGCTAAACAAATTGAAATCGAACCAAAATAAAGCGTCCTCGTGCCAAGCACCAGATCCGCTTCTAAAAAAACCGGCTCTGCGTGTTGGTCGGGGCGCAACCGATTGTCATGCGCATATCTGTGGGCCAGACGTGATCTATCCTTTTTCACCACAGAGAATATACACGCCACCAGATGCGCTACTCCCTCAATATCAAAGCCTTTTAAAGACCTTAGGCATTGATCGGGCTGTGCTGGTTCAGCCGAGTATTTATGGGGACGATAATCGCGCTTTGCTCAATGCGCTAACTTCAGATCCCAGCCATCTCCGAGGGGTGGCGGTCGTGAATGCAAACATTACAGATGACTACCTTGAGGAACTACATCTTGCGGGCGTTCGGGGAGTCAGGTGCAACATCGTAGATTTGGCAGATGCTAAAGGCATTTTGCCGATTGATGATTTACGTTACCTTGCCGATAAAATCGCACCTTTTGGTTGGCATATGGAATTCCTCATGCATGCGAATGAATTTCCTGAGCTCAACCAAATGTTAAAAGATTTTCCAGTGCCGATTGTATTGGGCCATCTGGGCTACATTAAAACGCAGCACGGAGTTCTTGATCGTGGTTTTCAAAATCTTTTGGCTTTAATGCGTGAGGGACGTGCATGGGTAAAACTAACCGGCCCGTATCGCATCTCATCTTTTGATCAACCACCTTATCCTGATACAAAAGCATTTGCCCAAGCGTTAATCCAAGCAAATCCCAATCAATTGGTATGGGGCAGCGATTGGCCGCATGTGATGGTAAAAGGTTTGATGCCAAATGATGCTGATTTATTAGATTTACTGCTTGATTGGGTGCCTGATTCGCTTTTGAGAGACAAGATTCTTTGCGAGAATCCAGCTAGGCTTTATCAATTTCTTGACACCGATTGAAAATTTGTTAGTGTTTTCTTAAGGTCAACGCCCACTTGTTTATTGGAAGTTGACACTGCGAAAAGTACTTTGCAAAAAAGCTAGCGTGTCATCGTTGGGATCCATCGATGAATTTTGATTAAATAGGAATACGCCTCAACCTAATTGACCGATAAAGAACAAAACAATCGACAAGGCTTTAAGATCAAATATCGATTTTCTGTTGGATCTTAGGAATAGCGCCTGCAAAATGAAGCAAACAAATAGCAGAGGGGCGAGCGTTACAAATACAGACGTAAAGACGGTCGCCTTCGTTCCGAAGTCCGAATGTGATATTTCTAAAAGAAGCTGAGTGATAGCACTAAGGAATGCACACGTACTCAGTACAATTCCCGCCATCAAAATAATAGTTGGCTGGTTCTTTGGTGCTTTAATCGATAACTGATTCGTTGCATCATAAGCAAGGCTCTGCGCGCAACTGCTACTCATAAGCGATTTATACAGACCATTGAGGTGGTCTTTTGCAACGATAGAAAACAAAAAGCACCCGAGGGTGCTTAATTTGCTTAAAAGATTTGGCGGAGGCGCAGGGATTCGAACCCTGGATGCAAGTTTTAGCTCACATACTCCCTTAGCAGGGGAGCCCCTTCAGCCGCTCGGGCACGCCTCCAAACCAAGGCGCTATTCTAGCATGACGAAAAGCGCCTATTTGAATCACTTTACGTCGTTAAATCTTGGTGGGGGCCGCGGTTTCCAGACCAAAAGCTTTATGCAGCGCACGCACGGCCAGCTCCATGTACTTGTCCTCAATCAAGACCGAGGTTTTGATCTCGCTGGTGCTGATCATCTGAATATTGATGTTCTCTGCGGCCAGTGTTTTAAACATCAGGCTGGCTACGCCGGCATGCGAGCGCATGCCAATGCCAACGATCGAGACCTTGGCGACCTTGTCGTCGGACACGACTTCGCGGGCACCCACGGCGGGCGCAACCTGACCGGTCAACAGGGCGAGCGTGCGTGCAAACTCGTTGCGATGAACCGTAAAGGAAAAGTCGGTCGTGCCGGCCACGGACTGGTTTTGCACGATCATGTCGACGTCGATGTTGGCGTCGGCGACTTTGCCCAGGATTGCGTAAGCGACGCCTGGCTTGTCGGGCACGCCCAGCAAAGTAACCTTGGCTTCGTCGCGGCTAAAGGCGATGCCCGAGACAACAGCTGCTTCCATTTTTTCGTCTTCCTCAAAAGTGATCAGGGTGCCAGAGCGCATTTCTTCGTCCAGCGGCATGTCGGGGTCGGTCAACGAAGACAAGACCCGGGTTGGCACACGATATTTACCTGCGAATTCGACCGAGCGAATCTGCAAAACCTTCGAACCCAGCGAGGCCATCTCGAGCATTTCTTCGAACGAGATCACGTTCAGGCGGCGCGCATCGGGCTCGACGCGTGGGTCGGTCGTATACACACCATCCACGTCGGTGTAGATCAGACACTCATCTGCCTTGAGTGCAGCGGCGACCGCGACGGCAGAGGTATCCGAGCCACCGCGTCCTAGCGTGGTGATATTGCCCGCGTCATCGACGCCCTGAAAACCAGTGACCACCACCACGCGACCTGCATCGAGATCAGCACGAATGCGCTTGTCGTCAATACCGGTGATGCGTGCCTTGGTGTAGGCGGAGTCGGTGCGGATGGGGACTTGCCAGCCAGCGTAGCTGCGGGCCTCAAGGCCGGCGGCCTGCAGTGCGATGGCCAACAGGCCGCTCGAGGCTTGCTCACCGGTGGCGGCGATCATATCGAGCTCGCGACCATCGGCAGAATCAGAAAGCTCGCGGGCTAGTCCTAGCAGACGATTAGTTTCGCCTGACATGGCAGAGGGCACCACAACGACCTGATGGCCGGCCGCATGCCATTTGGCGACGCGGCGTGCGACGTTTTTAATGCGCTCGACGGATCCCATGGAGGTTCCGCCGTACTTGTGAACGATCAGTGACATGATTTAGGGTAAAAACGGATAGGCAGATGCAAAGTCCACCATTTTAGCCCGAAGACAGCGATACACGCCCGCGTAGACAGCGCACAGTATGGGAACCGTGTTGCCACAATAACTCCCGGTCGTGTCCCAGAGCATGGAGTTGCCTCAACTGGCGCATTAAATCAGCCAGTCGACGCTCTCCGGGCATGGCAACCTGCTGTTGCTCGAGCCAATAGCGCAGCACCAAGGCCTGTCGGGCCGAACTCAAGTCCCGCCAGGCTTTAAGGCTAAAGCTCCGGCCAGACGGATCGGGCTCGAGCGTGAGCCAATCCAAGGCGGCAACTTCGCCCAAAATCTCCGTCACCTCAGCGGCCTGTCTAGCATGGCGCACCAACGTCTGTCGCCACGCGGGCCAGTGGCTTTCTAAAACGGGCAGGAGCTCTGTTCTGAACGCCCCCCGCTTGTAGTGCGGATCAGCATTGCTGGGGTCCTGGACAGCCTGCCAACCAGTCCGATCCGCAAACTCTTGGGCGATCGCGACCAACTCTGCTCGTTCAATGTCTAGCCAGGGACGCAAGAGTCGCATCCCCTGGCGCGCCACATCCTCTTGCATCGCACTCAGGCCTAGCACTCCTGCGCCGCGTAACAAGCGCAGCAACACGGTTTCAGCTTGGTCTTGTTGATGATGCGCGAGCAAAAGCGCGGCCACCTGATGCTCGAGAGCGAGTGCGCCTAACGCTTGATAGCGCGCCTCGCGCGCCGAGGCTTCGGTACCCAACCCCTGCCCTAGATCGACCTGTACATGACGCACAACCAAGGGCACAGCGAGCGCACGCGCAAGCACGGCCACGTGCTCGGCCCAGGCATCAGCCTCGGACAGCAAACCGTGATGAATATGAAAAAAATAAAGGGCTTGACCGCGTTGCACGCACACCTGAGCGGCAACCAAGGCCAGCGCGACAGAGTCTGTGCCGCCGCTCAGTGCGACAGCAACAGCTCGATCCGCGGGGATGTTTGTCAGCGCCTGCTGGAGTGCCTGTACGGGAGCGTCGGGCCAGGCGTTGTGCATCAAGAGGCGCCAGCAAGCGCATAAGGGGGCACCTGAGGTACCGCCCTTAAGCGCGCACCTCTTGGAAACTACCATAGGACAACAAACGCTCGAGCCTGTGATCGATCAGTTGTTGAGGTGTCATGCCAGACAACGATCGCAAGGCATCGGCCAACGAACGACGCAGCAAACGCGCCATCACGCGAGGATCGCGATGCGCACCGCCAACGGGCTCGTTCACCACTTTGTCGATCAAACCGAAGTCCTTGAGACGATCTGCGGTGATGGCGAGTGCGGCTGCGGCCTCGGAAGCTTTGTCCGGGCTGCGCCACAAGATCGACGCGCAACCCTCGGGTGAAATCACCGAGTAGGTCGAATACTGCAACATCAAGACGACGTTACCGACCGCGATCGCTAAAGCACCGCCTGAACCACCCTCACCGATGATGGTCGAGATGATCGGCACCTTGAGCTCGGCCATGGCGTAGAGGTTGTGACCGATGGCTTCGGACTGGCCGCGCTCTTCGGCACCGATGCCAGGATAGGCGCCAGGCGTGTCCACAAAGGTAAAAACGGGTAGATTGAATTTTTCTGCCAGACGCATTAAGCGCATCGCTTTACGATAGCCCTCGGGACGCGGCATGCCGAAGTTACGCGCGGCGCGCTCTTTGGTATCGCGACCTTTTTGATGGCCAATCACCATACAAGGTGTGCCGTTAAAACGCGCCATCCCGCCCACGATCGATAAATCGTCGGCGTACATACGATCTCCATGCAACTCATGAAAATCGGTAAAGATTTCGCGCACATAATCGAGCGTGTAGGGACGCTGCGGATGACGGGCGACCATCGAGGTCTGCCACGGCGTGAGCTTGGAGTAAATATCTTTGGCGAGATTTTGGCTTTTTTGTTGAAGTCGACTGATCTCATCTGAAATATCGACAGCCGAATCAGCCTGCACATAGCGCAGCTGTTCGATCTTACCCTCGAGCTCGCCGAGGGGTTGTTCAAATTCAAGAAAAGTATTGCGCATGTCTAGGTGTGCTCATTTAATCCTAGGCGCACTTAGTATTCCACCGGGGTGGGATCCAAGCATCGCCATAAATACCAAGTCGCGACCGTGCACCACGGCTGCCATCCTTGGGCCACTTCTCGGGCTTCAAAGCGGGAGACAGGCTCTCCGCTGAAATAGTGTAACGAGATTGCTTTTAATAGTCCCGCATCATCAAGCGGCAAGATGTTGGGCCGCTGGAGATTAAAAATCAAAAACATTTCCGCCGTCCAGCGACCAATACCCCGAATGTTCGTCAACTCGACAATCACTTCTTCGTCTTCCATGCTAGCCCACTTCTGTGGACGCACGAGTTTATCGAGAAAATGTGTTGATAAATCAAGGACGTACTCGCACTTTCTCCCGGAAAGTCCAGCTGCACGCAGGCGATCTACGCCAGCAGCCTGGACACTAGCGGGGGTTGGGCGTTTACCGCATTCGAGCAAAAACTTTTGCCAAACCGATTCTGCGGCTTTGACAGAAATTTGTTGACCGATGATTGAGCGGGCAAGTGTCACAAAAGGATTGCCGCGTGAGGTCAGAAAAATATCCGGGTACTTAGGAATAATTTTTTTCATGATCCGGTCACGTCGCATCAATTGTGCGATCGCCGAATCCCAGTAATCAGGTTTACCTTGAGCAATATCAGAACTGGGCATGGAATAGACCTTAGGCACGGCGCCACTGAGTCAGGCCACCGGGCTTGTCATCAAGCTCGACTCCTGCGTTTTTCAGTGTCGCACGAATCTGGTCAGCTTCGGCGAAGTTTTTTGCTGCTTTAGCTGCTGCCCGGGCCGCGATCAACGCCTCGATCTCTGACTCGGAGAGCGTGGCAGAGGGGCTGGCGTCCTCACTCGCAGCGCCCTGTTCGATCGCCCGACGGGTGTAGCGTGTCGGGCTCTGAAAATAAACCACGGGGTCTTTTTGCAAGAGCCCCAACAGCTCGGCCAGTGTTTTGAGCTGTGCCGAAAGCAACGGATTTTTGCTGCGATTGACCTCGCTGGCCAGCTCAAACATGGCCGCGACAGCGCCCGCGCTATTAAAGTCGTCGTTCATCGCCTCGCGAAAGGCCACTGCCTGCGGTGCCTGCCAGTCAATGTCGACCGCGCCAGCTACAGGCGGGCAATTTTGTAGCGTCTGATAGAGCCGATCAAGCGACAGTTGCGCATCGATCAAATTGTCCGGTGCGTAGTTTTGTGCGCTGCGATAGTGATTGCGCACGATAAAGAAACGCAGCATTTCGGCTTCGCGCGGGTTGACCTCGTATGCAGCCGACTCGGTGACTGCGGGCTGTCCCTGCTTGGAAGCCTCGTCCAGCACGCCAATGGTTTGGCGGATCGTACGAAAATTGCCCAGCGACTTGGACATTTTTTCTGCATCGACCATTAACGGACCGCAATGCATCCAATTGTTGGCCAGCATGCCGCCAAAAGCGCCCTCGGTCTGAGCGATTTCATTTTCGTGGTGCGGGAACTTGAGGTCCGGACCGCCGCCATGGATATCTAGGGGCAAGCCCAGCAGTGCTTTACTCATCGCCGAGCATTCGATGTGCCAGCCGGGTCGACCCCAGCCATAGGGCGAGTCCCAGCGCGTGTCAGCAGGCTCGTGCTCCTTGGCGGATTTCCAGAGGACAAAATCAAGCGGATCGCGCTTGGACGAGGCCACAGCCACACGCTCACCGGCGCGCAAGTCGTCAAGCGACTTGCCCGACAACTTGCCGTACTCCGGAAACTCGCGGACGGCGAAATTTACATCGCCATCGACCGCGTGATAGGCCAAGCCTTTTTGTTCAAGCTTGCCAATAATATCGAGCATATCGCCGACATACTCGGTCGCGCAGGGCTGCGCATCGGGGGGCTGCACGGACAAAGCACGCTCGTCGGCATGCATCGCATCAATGTAATAAGAGGTCACCTCGCCCAAACGGCGGTTGGTTTCAACCGCGCGTCTGATGATTTTGTCATCGATATCAGTAATATTACGTACGTATTGCACCTGATAACCCGAAGCGCGCAGCCAACGTTGGACAACGTCAAAGCTGACCAACATCCTGGCATGTCCTAGATGGCAATAGTCGTATACCGTCATGCCACACACATAAAGCCCTACTTTGCCAGGCTGTACCGGGAGAAATAGGCGCTTGGAGCGGGACAATGAGTCGTAGATCTGTAGCATGCGTGTGGTCAGTCAAAAGCAGGGCTAAAATGCAGATCCATAAGTATAGCAATTGAGGGTTCTACGACTTGAAGCTGGCGAAAAGTACGCGTTCGATCACAAGCATGGTTTTCTCTGTGACCATGACTTTCGCATGGTGTCTTTCGGTGCCGATGCACCGGCACGCGCTCGCTCAGACCAACATGCTTGGCGGCAGTACGCCTGCGACGCTTAACCCACTGGCGAGTGACCCGACCGACACTGGCAACCAAACCCCGCGCAATATCTTACCTTCGGCGATCCCCATCAACCCCAATGCGGTGCTTGGTGACAAGGTCCCAGATGGTGGCTGGGATGGGCTGGCCAAGCTCCTAGAGGCGCTCGCCCCCTCAGTGGACACCAGTATTCCTCTGTCTCCGACCGAGATTTCCAACCGGATCGACGGTTTGATTCGGGCGGGTCGCCTCAAAGAAGCCCTGCAAACGGTTGAAGCACGCCAGGCTGTCGAAGCCCTGCGCCATACACCCGGTACAGATGTGCAGCTCATGTTCTTGCATGCCCGCATCCTTGCCGAAATGAACCGCCCTGCCCAAGCCGAGGCGGTCTACCTCCAGATGACGACGCGCTTTCCCGAGCTACCAGAGCCCTGGAATAACCTCGCAGCTCTCTATGTCAAGCGTAACGAACTCGATCAGGCCAGGCGCGCGCTTGAGATGGCCGTCATGATCAATCCAAAATACTCCATTGCGCAGGCCAACCTCGGCGACGTTCAACTCAATCTTGCGCTGCGTGCATACCAAAAAGCATCGCAGGCTGGCGTCCCTGGCTTAGCGCCAAAAATCAAACATGTTAAAGACCTACTTGAGGGCACATTGAAATGACTATTTTTTCTTATGGGTTGCGTTTTATGCGCGGCCTCGCACTGGTCGGTATGATTCCGCTGGTGTCTTTATCGGCCCAAGCGGCCTCTCCTTCCAACTCGACTCAAAAACAAGGCGTTACTTCCATGAGCACAGCACCCCGCGTCAAAATGTCCACAAATCAGGGCGACTTTATTATTTCTCTCAACGCTGAAAAAGCCCCAAAGACTGTGGCGAACTTTTTGGCCTATGTCAAAGACGGCTTTTTTGACGGTACGATTTTCCATCGCGTGATCGATGGCTTCATGATCCAGGGTGGTGGTTTCGAGCCAGGCTTGAAGCAAAAACCCACCAAGGCCACCGTGGAAAACGAGGCTAACAATGGCCTGAAAAACAACAAGTACACGCTTGCCATGGCGCGCACCAGCGATCCGCACTCAGCGACTGCACAGTTTTTTATTAACGTCGCGAACAACGACTTCCTGAACCACACTGCACCGACCGCTCAAGGCTGGGGCTACGCCGTGTTTGGAGAGGTGGTCGAGGGTCAGGACGTGATCGACAAAATGAAAGGCGTACCAACGGCTAACAGCGGTTTTCATCAAAACGTGCCGACCACTGATGTCGTGATTACAAAGGCAGTTGTCCTTGAATAAGATCGAACTCGACGGGCCGGTCTGGCTCGCCTCGGATGTACATCTTGGGCAGCACACGACCGGTACTGCAGAAGCTTTCCGAGATTTTCTAAAGCTCGCCGCCAGCGAGGCCAAGGCCTTGCTGTTGCCGGGTGATATTTTCGATGCATGGATCGGTGACGATGTCGCCGTGGTCGCGCCTCCCTGGCTCGCCCAGGACCTCATGGCCATCAAAGCCTGTGCTGCGCAGATTCCGGTTTGGCTTGGACGTGGTAACCGCGACTTTTTAATGGGTGGCGCGCTTACTGCTGGCTTGGGCGCACATCTATTGCCTGAGCAGGTTCTCGTCACGATCGGTGGCCGCACGATGCTGCTGAGCCACGGTGACGAGTACTGCACCGACGATGTGGGCTATCAGCAGTTCAGAGCCATGGTGCGCAATCCGACCTGGCAGGCTGGCTTTTTGTCCAAGAGCATCCCTGAGCGTCTGAGCATGGCTGCTCAAGCTCGCGGCGAAAGCATGGTCGCCAACCAAACCAAATCGATGGAGATCATGGACGTCAATGCCGATGCCGTGGCTGCAGCGATTCGTAGCGCGAATGTTTCCCTCGTGATTCATGGGCACACGCATCGTCCCGGTCGCAACGTACTGAACGTGGACGGCCGCATTTGTGAACGTTGGGTACTACCAGATTGGGATTGCGAGCCAACCGCACCGGAGGGCAAGATGCGCGGGGGCTGGATGGTGATCGATGAGGAAGGCCCGGCACTATTTGATCTGGATCAGGCCTAAAGCGCATCACGCTTTAGCCTGAAGTCTTTCATCTAAAACCTTGAAACCTTAGTCGCGCAAATAGCCTAGCATTTGCGTAAAGATTTTAGGCGTCGCGGCGATCACGTTACCTGATTCCATCCAAGTTTGTTCGCCCTGTAAGTCACCAATTAAGCCGCCGGCCTCGAGAACCATCAGGCTGGCAGCGGCCATATCCCACTGCTTGAGACCCAAACCACAAAACCCGTCCATTCGACCCGCTGCCACATAAGCGAGATCCAGCACAGCGGAACCGGTACGACGCACACCAGCGCAATTGCGCGCCAATTCCATAAAACGAGGCTGAGAGGCCTCATCAGGGCCGATCGAACCGGGCCAGCGAGCGCCCAACAAGGCATCGTGATATTTGAGTTGGGTAGAAACACGCATACGTCGGTCATTCAAAAAAGCGCCGCCGCCGCGGCTCGCGGTAAAAAGCTCGTTGCGCGAAGGATCGTAAATGACGGCTTGTGTGACCTGACCGAACTGTCGTAGGGCGATGGAAACCGCGTAAGTCGGCAAACCATGGATAAAGTTGGTCGTGCCATCCAAGGGATCGATCACCCATTCATTGGGGGCTAATGCGCCCTCAGGGGTATCACCACCCTGTTGCCCGGATTCTTCGCCTAAAAAAGCGTGATCCGGGTAGGCTGTGCGAAGCACATCAATGATGGCCTCTTCGGCGGCGCGGTCGACTTCCGTGACATAATCTCTTGGACCTTTACGGGCGATTTGTAACCGATCGAGTTCAAGACTCCCACGGTTGATAATGGTTCCGGCGCGCCGGGCCGCCTTAATGGCGGTATTAAGCATCGGGTGCATGAGCGTAGTTTTTCTATTAAGCAAAGCAGAATTTTAAATGACTTCCGATTTTTCCCGTGTTCGCTTCATTATGACCGAGCCAAGCCACCCCGGAAACGTCGGTTCGGCCTCGCGTGCGATCAAAACGATGGGGTTCGAAAACCTGGTGCTCGTTGCTCCGAAAACCCCTGAAATCACCATTCAGCCCGAAGCGATCGCTTTGGCCAGTGGTGCGGGCGATGTGCTGGCTGGAGCAAAAACCTTTAATAGTCTTAAAGATGCCTTGGCTCCGGTCACGCTCGCTTTTGCCCTGACAGCTCGGGAACGCGAGCTTGGCCCACCCGTCTGCGACATCCGCGAGGCTGCCCACTTAGCCCAAAGGCATCTGCGAGAGCATCCTGAGGGCTGTGTGGCCCTCGTGGTGGGTACAGAACGCTCCGGACTGACCAACGAGCACATCGAACTCTGTCATCGTGTTTGCCACATCCCTGCCAATCCGGCCTACAGCTCACTCAATGTGTCCCAAGCCATGCAACTCGGCGCCTGGGAGTTGCGCTACGCCCTGCTGCAAAGCAGCCTTGCATTGGACGGTGACGCGGCAGAGACCCTCACACCTCCTGTTTCGCTTATTCAGCCCAAGCCACCCACCAAGCACCCTGGCAGCCAGCCTGCCAGCGGCGAGGCGGTCCAGGCCTTACTCACGCATTGGCAAGAGGCGCTTGAGGCCGTGCGTTTCCTGGACCCAGAACATCCCAAAAAACTGATGCCTCGCATGCGTCACTTGCTCAATCGAACAGATTTGAGCAAAGACGAAGTCGACATGATGCGCGGCGTCTGTACCGCCATGATTGCGACGGCCCGTATAAACAAACCATCTTCATCATCTGGTTAATATCAAACGATAATCTCCTCTGCAGTAGCATCTGCACTATGTTTAAAAATCTTCGCGAAGATATAGCCTGTATTTTGGAGCGAGACCCTGCCGCGCGCAGCAAGCTCGAAGTCCTCACGTGCTATCCAGGCTTGCATGCCCTCATGGCGCATCGCCTGGCTCATCGCTTGTGGAATGCTCATTTTTATTGGTTGGGACGCTTTATCTCGCATCTGAGTCGGATGTTGACGGGCATCGAAATTCACCCTGGCGCAAAAATTGGCCGGCGTGTCTTTATCGACCACGGTTTCGGCGTCGTAATCGGCGAGACGTCGGAGATCGGCGATGACTGCATCATCTATCAGGGGGTCACGCTCGGCGGCACACGCCTCTACAAGGGCACCAAGCGTCACCCAACGCTTGGCAAAGGCGTGGGTGGTGGGTGCGGGCGCGCAAGTGCTAGGTGGCTTTGTCGTGGGCGATGGAGCCCGCATTGGCTCTAATGCTGTGGTGGTCAAGCCGGTACCAGCATATGCGACGGCAGTAGGCAATCCCGCGCGCGTCATTGAAAAAGACGATGAGGAGCAGACCTCCTCTGGTATCCCCGCTATGTTGATGGCCGCCTATGCGGTCGACCCAGGTACGGCAGATCCTTTGAACAAAGTTTTAAACGAGCTGATCGCGCATGTAGCAAGACAAGATGAGCGGATCTCAAACCTGTGTCGGTCTCTTGAGGCGATGGGCTCGAAAATTCAGGACGCCTCACCGCCGCTGGATACTCAAAAGCTCACCAAACTCGTCGATGAGTAAACAGGCCTACTGGCGAGCCACTCCGCACAAAGCCTAGAAAACCAGATCAAGTCCCGTGAGACGGCACAACTCTTGTTTGCCTGCACCAGACACATCGTCCACCACGCGCACCACACCGCCTGGCTCGATCTGAAAGACCGCGATATCCGTGTAGATGCGAGAGACACAAGCAAGACCCGTCAGAGGATATGTACATCGCTTGACGAGCTTGCTCTGACCTTCCTTGGTGAGCAGCTCCATCATGACAAACACGTCTTTTGCGCCAGCTGCCAGATCCATCGCGCCACCGACTGCGGGAATCGCATCGGGCTCACCAGTAGACCAGTTGGCGAGGTCGCCATTGACCGCAACTTGGAATGCGCCAAGCACACAAATATCGAGGTGGCCGCCGCGCATCATGGCAAACGAATCAGCATGATGGAAATAGCTGCCACCGGGTAACAAGGTCACAGGCTGCTTACCCGCATTAATCAAATCCCAGTCTTCCTCACCGGGTGCGGGTGCAGGCCCCATGCCCAACACACCGTTTTCGCTTTGCAGAAAAATGTCTTTGTCTTTGGGCAAATAATTGGCGACCTTGGTCGGCAAACCGATTCCGAGGTTGACGATTGCGCCTTCTGGAATATCGCGCGCCACGCGGGCGGCGATCTCATCTCTAGAGATACGTTTCATGGTTTAACCTTTGACTGCTTTGACTGCTTTGGCTGGAATGCACACAACACGCTTGACGTAGACACCGGGCGTGACGATCGCCTCAGGATCGAGCTCGCCGAGCTCGACGATTTCATTGACTTGCGCGATGGTGAGTTTGGCAGCGGTTGCCATCACCGGACAAAAATTACGTGCCGTTTTGCGATACACAAGATTGCCCCAGCGGTCGGCGCGATGCGCGCGGATCACGGCAACATCAGCCTTGATAGGTCTCTCTAAAATGTAGTCTTGACCATCGATGGTCCGGACCTCTTTGCCCTCGGCAAGCGGCGTACCGACTGCGGTACGCGTAAAAAACCCACCAATGCCTGCTCCGCCGGCACGAATGCGCTCGGCGAGCGTGCCTTGGGGTACGAGCTCCAACTCGAGCTTGCCAGCGCGATAAAGCCCATCAAAGACGTGAGAATCTGACTGACGGGGGAACGAACAAATGATCTTACGCACTTGACCCGAAGCCAATAACGCTGCAATCCCTGTGTCGCCCGAACCAGCGTTGTTGCAGACAATCGTCAGCTCACGCGCGCCCTGCTCGATTAAGCCGTCAATCAGCTCATGGGGTTGCCCTGCGCCGCCAAAGCCGCCAATCAGCACGGTCGATCCGTCCTGAATGCCTGCCATGGCTGCCTGTAAATCGGGCACGATTTTAGAGATCATGATTTTTTACCTTGTCACGTGTCGTGTATTTATTTAATCGATTATAGAGAAGTCTGTCATCCCCGTGGCTTACACTAATGGCTTCGCTAGATGCGCTGCACCAATCCTTAAAATACCCTATGCAAGACAATGCCCTGACGCCCGCTAGCAGTGAGCAACACACACCGATGATGCAGCAATATTTGCGGCTCAAGGCGGAGGCTGGCCCGTTGTTGCTGCTCTATCGCATGGGTGATTTCTATGAGATGTTTTACGAGGATGCCGAGCGCGGCGCGCGTCTGCTCAATCTGACACTGACGCGTCGCGGTACCTCCAACGGTGCGCCGATTCCGATGGCGGGTGTGCCCTATCATGCCGCCGAACAATATCTGGCTAAACTCGTGGCCGCAGGTGTCTCGGTCGCGATTTGTGAACAGATCGGCGACCCCGCTACGAGCAAGGGACCGGTTGACCGAAAGATTGTCCGGATCGTGACGCCTGGCACGCTCACCGACGAGGCGCTCTTGCCCGCCAAATCAGACCGCTCTGTCGCGGCGGTCTTTGTCTCTCGCAAAGGTAAAACACCTCGCGCTGGCTTAGCCTGGCTCAATCTGGCTAGCGGTGAATTCAAACTCACTGAGTGCGCACCCGAGGCTCTAGACTCGGAACTTCATCGCATCGAGCCGGCTGAGCTCATTTATGCCGACGATGTCGAACTCGACGTCAGCCTAAACTGTGCCACCACCCGCGTACCGCCTTGGCATTTTGAGGCTGAACAAGCTCAAGCTCAACTCCTCGCGCATTTCAAAACACAATCACTCTCTGGCTTTGATGTAGACGATCTCCCGACAGCCATTTGCGCAGCGGGCGCTTTGCTACGTTATGCGGGTCGCACGCAAGCCCAAGGGCTTGCACATATTCAAAGCCTCAGCGCGGATCGTGCCAGCCAATATGTATTGATGGATCCGGCTACGCGCCGTAATCTCGAACTGACTCGCACACTGTCTGGCGAGGAAGCGCCGACCCTCTTTTCAATTTTAGATAGTTGCCGTACACCGATGGGTGCGCGTTTGTTGAGGCGTTGGCTCCATCATCCCTTACGCGACAATGCGCCTGTCTTCGCGCGCCAACAAGCGATCGGCGCACTCATGCAAGCAAATGACGCAAGCACTGCGTTGCTGCATGCAACCTCTGTCTTGGAGTCCCTGCGTGCAGCGCTCAACGCACTACCCGATCTTGAACGGATTGCCACCCGCATTGCTCTACTTTCGGTCAGGCCTCGAGAACTGGCGAGCTTGCGCGATGCTTTGAGTGCCTTACCTCAGTTACAAATTCTGATTGCCTCCGCTCAGTCCGGTGACGCAGCGAATGCTGTGCGCCTTCAAGAAATCGCACAACACTTGTTACCTACACCTGGTATGGAGCGCTTGTTGAGTGCGGCGATCGATACCGAGCCAGCCGTGCAAGTCCGAGATGGTGGGGTAATTGCGAACGGCTATGACGCCGAGCTCGACGAGCTAAGGGGGATTTCTACTGATAACGGTACTTACTTATTGGAGCTCGAAGCACGTGAGCGCGCCCGCACAGGGATCTCCACGCTGCGCGTCGAATTCAATCGCGTGCATGGCTTTTTTATCGAAGTCAGTCGCGCGCAGTCCGAAAAAGTACCCGAGGATTATCGTCGTCGCCAGACGCTCAAAAATGCCGAGCGCTACATCACACCCGAGTTGAAATCTTGGGAGGATAAAGTCCTCTCTGCTCAAGACCGCTCACTCGCTCGGGAAAAATGGCTTTACGAACAAGTATTGCAAGAGCTCATGCCGATGGCGCAGGCCTTGTCCCTCTGCGCGAGTGTGTGCGCAGAGCTCGACGTACTGGTCGCACTCGCGCATCACGCACAGCATCACGACTGGGTCGCACCAAGCTTGCTCGAACACACCGCGATCGAAATCACGGCGGGTCGCCACCCTGTCGTGGAGCGCTCAATCGAACGTTTTACACCCAATAGTTGCAGCCTCAATCCGCACCGCGCCTTGCTTGTGATCACGGGTCCCAACATGGGGGGTAAATCCACCTACATGCGTCAAGTCGCCCTGATTGCACTACTCGCTCGAATCGGTAGCTTTGTGCCGGCACGTGCAGCCGCCATCGGTCCACTAGATCGTATTTTTACGCGCATTGGCGCCGCCGATGATCTGGCGGGTGGGCGCTCGACCTTTATGATGGAAATGACCGAGGCGGCCGCGATCTTGGCGTCGAGCTCGGCGAACAGTTTGGTATTGATGGACGAAATCGGTCGTGGCACCTCGACCTATGACGGTCTGGCACTTGCGTGGTCCATTGCACAGCGCCTCGTCACGCACAATCGTGCCCTGACACTGTTTGCGACACACTATTTTGAAATCACTCGCATGCCCAATGAACAACCCAACACGGCCAATGTGCACCTCGCCGCGGCCGAGTCTCCTTCGGGTATCGTATTTTTACATGAAGTGAAAGACGGCCCTGCCAGTCGTAGTTACGGTATACAGGTCGCTCAACGGGCCGGCGTGCCCGCAGCCGTGATCAGACACGCGACGCGCGAGTTGGAGCGACTGGAGTCCCAAGGTGCCCCTACCCCTCAACTCGGTTTGTTTGGTGAGGTCGTCGCAGCGGAAAGCATGACGCAAATCGCGACGGAACTCGCGGATGCTCAGGCGGCACTGCACCAAGCCATCAATGAACTCGATCCAGATACGCTGAGCCCGCGTGAAGCGTTGGATGCACTGTATCAACTCAAAAATTTATTGCCTTAGGTCTTTTTATGCATACGGATCAACCTCTCGCCCTGTTGGGCGGACTCACCCCTTCACAATTCATGAAGACCTACTGGCAGCGTAAACCTCTGCTCGTACGTCAGGCTTTCAAGAACTTTAAACCCCCCGTTTCGATGGCCACGCTCAAAAAAATGAGCAAGCGCGACGAAGTCGAGTCCAAATTGATTTGGCGTGACAAAGACGAATGGAACATGGAGGTGGGACCTTTTAGTCGTCTGCCAAAAATGTCGGAAACACACTGGACACTGTTGGTGCAGAGTGTGGATATCCACGATGATGCAGCCTGTGCGCTGATGAATCAGTTTCGCTTTGTGCCGGACGCGCGACTCGACGATCTGATGATCAGCATGGCTACGACAGGCGGTGGTGTCGGTCCACATTCCGACAGCTA
>JBILJA010000026.1:0-22300 GCA_044368775.1 Burkholderiaceae bacterium | reverse complement strand
GATGAAGAAAAAGCAGATTGATGGTGTTCAATTGTTTTGATGTGTATGGAGTCATTCTGTTTGTAGAGTTCAGGTAGAGAGGTTACATATTGCCCCGAGGTGTATGCAGAATAAAAACTCGCACCCAGCCAAACAGCCATGAGTACACCAATCAATCCGACAAAACCGATCACTTTTTTCACGTGAATATTCCAGATATTTGATAAGTAAAAATTAAAGTTTTTAATAATAAATAGGGTTTTAGACACCAAACTCTTTAGAGAGCTCGGCGGCGCGTTGATCTGCGGCATGCATTGCTCGAGTGACAATCTCTACAAAATGCGACTCGTGAAAGACAGATAACGCAGCAGCAGTCGTGCCTCCTTTTGAAGTGACACGCTCTCTAAGAGTCGAGGGTGTTTCTGGCGAATCGCATGCAAGCTTGGTTGCGCCTGCCAACGTTGCCATGGCGAGTTCTTTAGCTTGGTCAGAGGTCAAGCCGAGAGCTTCACCCCCTTGGATTAACGCTTCAAGAAATAAGAAAACATAAGCAGGACCGCTACCTGAGAGTGCCGTGACAGCATCGATGGCGGCATCGTCCTTGACCCAAACGGTTTGACCTACAGCAGCCAAAAGATTGGTTGCGCTCGTTCGATTCTCTGCTGACAGCATTGCAGGCGCAGCGAGCCCCGTTACACCGGCTCCTACAAGCGCGGGTGTATTGGGCATGCACCGAACAATATTGTTAAAGGGCGCGTGCGGGGAGCCTAGCCAATTGGTAAGCGAGGCAATTGAAATGCCCGCAGCGATACTGATCACGAGGGTATCGGGCGTCATCCAGGGTTTGCACTGCAAAACAACATCTTTCATTTGTTGTGGTTTGACAGCAAAAATCCAAACCTTGTGGTTTCGTAGATGCTCATCTGGCGACGCGCTTGTACTCATGCCTCGCTCTGACCAAGTTTTACGTAAAGGATCTGCCACCTCTACGATGTGCACTTGGGATGAGGGGCAATGTTGGGCGAGCAAACCGGAAACTAAAGCATTAGCCATGTTGCCACCGCCAATAAAGGCCACTGAGGGAAAATGAATCATCGAAATACCTTTATATTAAAACTTCAAATGCAATACCTATAAAAATGACAGCACCTATCCACGTATTATGAAGAAATGCTTTGAAGCAAGCTTGACGGTCACGTCCTTTTATCCATTTCATGTGCTGAGCGGCAATCATGGCTGCAACAGAAAGTGCGGCATAAAAAATCCAACTATATTGGAGCCAAGCGCCAGCGATGCCCAGTAAAAAAAGGGTCATGCCATAACACAGCCCTACGATCAGTACATCATAGCGTCCAAAGGTGATGGCAGAGGACTTGACGCCTAAGCGCAAATCATCATCACGATCGACCATTGCATACTCAGTGTCATAAGCCATCGCCCAAAAAACATTCGCACACAATAACAACCAGGCTACGTCAGGAATCTGATCTTGAATCGCGGCAAAACCCATGGGGATTCCAAAGCCAAAAGCGATTCCGAGATAGGCTTGAGGAATCGCAAAAAAGCGTTTGAAAAGTGGATAAGTGATCGCCAAAATTGCGGCAATCGCTGCCAAAAAAATCGTAAGTGTATTTGTCGTTAAAACAAGAAAAAAACTGAGTAATCCCAAGACTGCGGCAACGTAAAGCGCTTCTCTTGGCTTGATAGCACCCGTTGCGATGACTCTAAGCTGAGTACGTTTGACATGAAGGTCGACCTCGCGATCGAAATAATCATTCATTGCGCAGCCTGCCGAGCGCATTAAAACGGTGCCCAACACAAAGACGACCAAAATATGAAGCTTAGGCATCCCTTCAGCGGCGGCAAAGAGCGCCCATAAGGTTGGCCAGAGTAAAAGCAAGATACCAATAGGTTTATCGATTCGAATCAACTGACCGTAGAGTTTTAATTTAGAAATCACGGTCAGATCCTAGGGCGCCTGTGTATGTACTTGCAACTGCTGAGGCAACATTTTGACATCTTGTAACTCACAGGCATAGACCGCTTGAGCGAGGGCTTCAATTGCAACGGCACGAGGAAAGCTTTTACGCCAAGCGAGTACGACACGCCGATCTGGAATCGGACGATCAAAAGGAATGTAGCGTAATAATTTGTTATTGCGCCCTTCTTTTGGCACGGAGGTGCGAGGCATCACAGTGATGCCAATCCCTGCGGCAACCATATGGCGTATGGTTTCGAGCGAGGATCCTTCAAAAGTTCTTTGAATGCCTTCGCTAGAGGCTGCAAAACGCGATAACTCAGGACAAACTTCTAGGACCTGATCCCTGAAACAGTGGCCACTTCCAAGAAGAAGCATATTTTGTTGTTTCAAGTCTTCGGCAGAGATTGTTTTACGAGATGCCCAGGGATGGCTGGCCGGGATCACGACGATAAATTCTTCATCATAAAGAGGCTGAGTCATTAAGCCCGCATCTGGAAGCGGCAGAGCCATGATGGCACAGTCGATCTCCCCTTGACGCAGCAGTTCAATCAGGCGAACAGTAAAGTTTTCCTGCAATATCAAAGGCATTTGTGGCGTTCGTTCGATTTGAGTTGGCACAAGTTTGGGTAAAAGATACGGACCAATCGTGTGAATCACGCCAACGCGCAATGCGCCGGCCAAAGGATCGTGTCCCAGTCGGGCAAGCTCTTTAAGATTGGCGCTTTCCTCAAGGACTTTTTGTGCTTGAGACACAATTTGCTGACCAATAGGCGTGACACCGACTTCAGTACCGCCACGTTCGAACAAAGTGATACCGAGTTCGTCTTCGAGCTTACGAATGGCAACAGAGAGCGTTGGCTGGCTCACAAAACAGGCCTCTGCAGCGCGCCCAAAATGACGCTCTCTGGCGACAGCGACAATGTATTTCAGTTCGGTCAAAGTCATCAAAAATCCAACTTTTCAATTAACACGTTGTTTGACTGCAAGAATAGGTATTTCAAGGAGAAGTTAAATCTCACTTGAAACCTCAACTACGTAAGAAATCCTCCCGACCGCGCATCCATCGCTCGAGGTGCTTTTCAACCACCTCGGGTGCGTATTGTCGTAGATCCTTTGCCACCTCTCGCGCTAGATTGACGAGGCCAGAATCGGTCGCGAGATCAGCGAACTTTAGTAAAGTCATGCCCGATTGTCGTGCACCGAGCATTTCACCAGGTCCCCGCAAATCCAGATCACGTTGCGCGATTTCAAAACCATCTTGTGTTTCATACATCGCTTTGAGGCGTTGACGCGCAATCAAAGATAACGGTGTTTGATAAAGCAGGACACAGACAGACTGCAATGCACCTCGCCCTACTCGACCACGCAATTGATGTAGCTGCGCCAAACCAAAACGTTCGGCATGTTCGATCACCATCATAGAGGCGTTTGGTACATCAACCCCGACCTCAATCACTGTCGTCGCGACGAGCACATCAATTTCACCTATCCGAAATGCCTGCATGACGCGTGCTTTTTCTGCGGTCGGTAAACGACCGTGCACAAGTCCGACATTGAAGCCTACTAACGCTTCGGCTAAGTCTTTATGCGTATCTACCGCGGTTTGTAAATCCAAAGCTTCACTTTCCTCGACGAGGGGACATACCCAATAGGTTTGCTGCCCTTTATCGCAAGCCTGAGCGATGTGTTGAATCAACTCGCTGCGACGGTCTGAGGCGATGAGTTTAGTCACAACAGGAGTACGTCCCGGTGGCAACTCGTCTATCGAAGATACCTCTAGGTCAGCATAAAACGTCATCGCGAGAGTGCGGGGAATGGGTGTCGCGCTCATCGTCAGCTGATGAGGGACCCAGTCAGTGACATCGACGTGTTCGCCTTTGCGTGAAAGTGTCAAGCGCTGAGTCACACCGAAACGATGTTGTTCATCCACAATGATCAATCCAAGAGATTGAAAGTCCACGCCTTCCTGAATAAGCGCTTGAGTGCCGACTACTAATTTTGCTTCTCCAGAACGAATGGCTTGTAAGGTTTCGCGACGATCCTTTGCAGATACGCTTCCAGCGAGCCAATAAACAGTGACGCCTAAAGGCTCGCACCAAGACTTGAGCTTAACGTAATGTTGTTCGGCAAGTATTTCGGTGGGTGCCATTAATGCAACTTGCGCGCCATGATCGATGGCCTGAAGTGCAGCAAGAGCCGCTACAACGGTCTTGCCACTTCCAACATCGCCTTGCAATAAACGATACATTGGAAAACGACGTCCTAAATCAGCGGCTATTTCCTCGGATACACGTTGTTGAGCTCCTGTCAGTTTGAAAGGGAGCGAACTTTTAAGCTTGGCGACAAGCCCCTGATTGGTTTTATGCGTATAGGGCTGGGCATGTTTACTTTGACGAGCTGCTCGCGCGGCTGCGAGTGATAACTGCTGAGCGAGTAATTCATCAAATTTAATTCTTGTCCATGCAGGGTGTTCATGCTCCATCAGCGCATGAGCATCCATCTCGGGTGTGGGGGCATGAATCGTACGGACTGCCTCTTCAAAAGACATCAAGTCGAGCTTTTTAATAAGCGCAGGAGGCAAGGTGTCTTGCATGGCTGCGCTTTTCAATGCTTGCGTAATAGCCTTGCGTAAGCTTGGTTGAGAGAGACCATCGGTCGTCGGGTAGATCGGGGTGAGCGCCACAGATAAAGGTGCTCCGGGGGCTGAAATGCGAGGATGTATCAACTCATAGCCGTACAAGCCACCTCGAACTTCTCCACGGACACGCCAGCGTTTACCTGCTTGCATTTGGCTCTGCTGGCTAGGGTAAAAAGTGAGCCAACGTAGCCCAATCTCAGCGGTGTCATCGCGTAAAACGGCCGTCAACTGGCCTCTAGGTTTGAGAATGACATCAGAGCGCACAATTTCGCCTTCGACCTGTGCAGACATACCAGGTCGTAACGCTGAGATGTCTTGAATCTCTGTTTCATCTTCATAGCGAAGAGGAAGGTGCAAGATCAGTGATTCAGGCGTTGTCAAACCGAGACGTTCGAATTTTGAACGTACAGACATATCAGACGATGCAGGACGTTTAGCCGATCGACCCAACGAACTAGGCATGACAACTCCAGAGGCAGATGCGCATCGTCAAATAACGATAATCGCTTCTATCTCAAACTGTGCGTCTTTAGGCAGACTGCTAATCCCGACAGTGGAGCGTGCGGGAAATGGCTCAGGGATGAGCTCGGCCATGATGCTATTGGCGACAGGAAACTGCTTGAGATCCGTGAGAAACAAAGTCAGTTTGACGATATTTTCAAGACGACCACCCGCCGCTTCGATCACGGCTTTCATGTTCGCAAAGGATTGGCGTACTTGTGGCTCGAAACTGTCAGAAACCATGACACCTGTTTCTGGAACGAGCCCAATCTGACCTGATAGAAATACCATTTTCCCGGCAGGCGCGGCCACAGCTTGAGAATAAGGACCGACAGCTGCGGGCGCGGCATTGGTGTGGATAATTTGTTTAGACATGTTTGCTCCTAATCAATAACTATTGGATTTTAACGTTCAATAGTCGAAGACGATAGCTTAGTGCCTAAAAATAAAGAAAATAATCAGTTCGTCAGTTCAGGTTGATTCTCGGCATAACCAGAATCCATCCCCAACTCTCGAAGTTTTCGAGTAATAGTATTTCGTCCCATGCCAAGTCTAGCGGCAGCCTCAACGCGGCGTCCACGACATACCTCAAGCGAGGATTGTAAAATTGTGCGCTCGAACTGCCTTGTTAAGGCAGACCACACTTCCGGGTCAGAGCGTGAAAGACGGTTATTTGCTTCGATAGCGAGGAGTTGCTGCCAGGTCTGGGGGCTCGCAAGACCTGAAAGATTGGGGAGTTTTTGAGGCAAATCGGCGGCGCGAACTTCGGCAGGAAGATCGCTGACTTCTACTGTTTGGCCAGGTGCCATCACGGTAAGCCAATGACAGAAGTTCTCCAATTGTCTGACATTTCCAGGAAAATCGAATTGGATCAACATCTGCATCGCTTGATCAGAAATACGCTTGGCCGGAACGCCTAGTCCACGCGCACACACAGATAAAAAATGCCTGGCAAGCTCTGGAATATCCTCACGCCGCTCTCTAAGAGGGGGGAGTCGCAAGCGAATCACATTCAGTCGATGAAATAAATCCTCACGAAATTTACCTTCCCTTACACGCTCTTCAAGAGGCTGGTGTGTGGCGGCAATGATGCGGACATCGACACTCACAGGCTGTGCCCCGCCTACCCGATAGAAAGTGCCATCAGACAAGACACGCAGCAAACGAGTCTGTAATTCGAAAGGCATATCGCCAATCTCATCTAAAAACAAAGTTCCGCCACTCGCTTCTTCGAAACGTCCGCGACGTAATGAATTGGCGCCCGTAAAAGCACCACGCTCATGACCAAACAATTCGGCTTCGAGAAGGTCTCGAGGAATCGCTGCCGTATTCAAGGCAACGAATGGGCCTTTCGAGCGCACGCCATGGCTATGTAACGCACGCGCAACAAGTTCTTTTCCCGTACCGGATTCACCCGTAATCAATACGGTGACGTTTGAATGGGCTAAACGTCCAATTGCCCTGAATACCTCCTGCATCGCAACCGAGGAGGATTGTGTCAAAATACCTTTATCAGAAGGTCTTGCAGAAGTCGTCGTTTGCTCAGAAGTTGAAGAGAGACCTGAGTTATCGCTAGGCGAAGGCTCTCGCACGGCACGTTGAATGAGCGCAACAGCCTCATTGATATCAAAGGGTTTGGCTAAGTAGTCAAATGCCCCCCCCTGAAAGGCACTGACTGTTGTGTCAAGATCGCTATAGGCCGTCATGATGATGACTGGCAAGCTAGGGAATTTGTCCTTGACCAACTTGAGCAGTGTAAAACCATCCGTGCCCGGCATCCGGATATCTGAAATCAGCGCGGCAGGAAGCTCGGACTCAAGCGCAATCGATACATCACTGGCTCCGACAAAGCTGCGTGTCGCAATACCAGCGCGGCTCAGGGCTTTTTCAAGCACCCAGCGGATGGCTTGATCATCATCCACAATCCAGACTGGTTTCATAAAGACTCCATAGGTAACATTAGACGAAACTCGGTATGACCGGGTCGTGAATCAAACTCAATCACCCCACCGTGCTGTTGAACAAAATCTTGAGCTAGACTCAGACCTAATCCTGTGCCGCCTTCGCGACCTGTCACAAGTGGATGAAAAATACGGTCGGCAAGATTCAAGGGCACACCAGGACCGTTATCAGTGACCGATACCACAATCGCCATTTTGTGTTGCTTGTGCCTCAATAAAACCTGTCGCGCAACTCTGGTTTTTAAAGTGATCAGAGGTGAAGCTACCGGTATAGATCCAGTCATCATTTGAGCCGCATTTCTGACAATATTTAAAAGCGCTTGCATCAGTCTGGCAGGGTCGGCACGAAACTCAGGCATAGAGGCGTCATAATCACGTACTAGTGCAACTTCTCTAAATTCAGCGCGAACTAGGGCGCAGACACGCTCACACACTTCATGAATATTGACCGATTGCCATTGAATTGGCATACGCTGTGGGGCGGCCAATCGATCGACTAAAGCCTGAAGACGATCAGCCTCTGAAATGATGACTCGCGTATATTCCTGTAGAGCAGGATCCGGAAGTTCGGACTCAAGCAACTGTGCAGCGCCGCGTAAACCTCCGAGAGGATTTTTGACCTCATGCGCAAGATTGCGCAAAAGTTCATGTTGCGTTTCAATTTCGTCAACGAGCCTGATGCTTCGGTCTACTAAGACACGTTGTTCAATGTCCTTGATCTCGAGTAAGGCTGCCCAGGGCTTGTTTGTTAAAGCAATGGACGTCACACTGACTTCAACAGTCTCAGTACCGCGGCGCGTGCGTGCAAACTGACGACAATCATCGACTTCCCCATCACAGGCTTGTCGAATTGATTGTTCCAAGGCTTCGTCACGTTCAAATAGAAATGCTGCCGATGAGCCAATAATATGACGCCGAGATTTCCCGAACATCATTTCTGCTGCCGAATTAGCCTGCAAAATCTCACCACGACGGTCTAGTAACAAAACAGTCGTGGCAAGGAGATCAAAGGCTTCAAAAGAAATCATGGGTATCGGGCCGGGAGGCCCGACCCCAAGTTTTGTCGGCAGTTTAGAGGCTGTAGTACATATCGAATTCGACGGGATGCGTCGTCATACGAAGACGATTCACTTCGTTCATCTTCAATTCGACGTAGGCATCCAGCATTTCGTTTGTAAACACGCCACCACGTGTCAAGAACTCGCGGTCCTTGTCCAGTGACTCGAGAGCCTGCTCAAGTGAGCTGCACACTGTTGGGATCTTTGCATCTTCTTCGGGTGGCAAATCGTACAGATTCTTGTCAGCGGGATCGCCAGGGTGAATCTTGTTTTGCACACCATCCAGACCGGCCATCATCAAGGCGGAAAAGGCCAAGTATGGGTTGGCAAGTGGATCTGGAAAGCGCGCTTCGATACGCCGACCTTTTGGATTAGCGACGTGAGGAATACGAATAGAAGCGGAGCGGTTACGTGCTGAGTAAGCAAGCTTGACGGGTGCCTCGTAATGTGGAACCAAACGTTTGTAAGAGTTCGTGCCAGGATTAGTGATCGCATTCAAAGCACGAGCATGCTTGATAATGCCGCCAATGTAATAGAGCGCGAATTCTGACAAGCCTGCATAACCATTACCAGCGAACAAGTTTTGACCGTCTTTCCAGATGGACTGGTGAACGTGCATGCCTGAACCGTTATCACCCACGATTGGTTTGGGCATGAACGTTGCCGTTTTGCCATAAGCGTGTGCAACATTATGAATCGTGTACTTCATAATCTGATTCCAGTCCGCGCGTTTGACGAGCGTGCTGAATTTAGTGCCAATTTCTAGTTGGCCTGCACCAGCGACTTCGTGGTGATGGACTTCGACGGGGATACCGGCTTCTTCGAGCAAAATACACATTTCCGAGCGCATGTCTTGCATCGAATCCACGGGAGGTACTGGAAAGTATCCACCCTTTACGCGCGGACGGTGCGCCAGGTTACCGCCTTCGTTGTCAGTGTTTGAGGACCAGAAACCTTCGTCGGATTTGATTTTGACGTGGCAACCGGACATATCATCACCCCAGGTGACACCGTCAAAAACAAAGAACTCTGGCTCAGGACCAAAGAAGGCGGTATCGCCCAAGCCGCTAGACTTGAGATAGGCTTCAGCGCGCTTGGCGAGAGAGCGTGGATCGCGCTCGTAACCTTTCATATCGGTTGGCTCAAGCACGTCGCACGTGATGATCATCGTAGACTCTTCGCGGAATGGATCCATGTGTGCGGTAGAAGGATCGGGCATCAGCAACATGTCAGAGGCTTCGATACCTTTCCAACCAGCGATCGATGAACCATCAAAGGCGTGGCCATCGGTGAACTTGCCCTCATCCATATGACTCACAGGCACGGAGACGTGCTGTTCTTTGCCAAGGGTATCTGTGAAACGGAAGTCAACAAATTTGACTTCGTTTTCAGCAATTTTCTTCAACACGTCTTGTGAGGTGCTCATAATATGACTCCGCTAAAAAAAAGAGGTAATGTACAAAAATCTGTCGCAGAACCTATGATCTGCATGATTGTTTACAAGCAAATTTTATGCCAGCTTTGAAGCACTGGGATTGGCCCCGAAAAGGAGCGCAATAAAGCACTATATTAGTGCATTTGCACCAAAAAATGCACTATATCGGTGAATTATGCGTGAATGATGTTCAGATTATGACAAGAAAATACTTTGTAGTTCATTTAAAAACCGCCAGCCTGTCTCTGTCGCCTGTAGCCTAGTGTGATCTGTAGTTAAAAGTTTCTTTTGTCTAGCCAACGCTAAACGCTCGGCAATATCGCCATATGACAGTCCTGTTCGCTCATTAAAAAGATCCAGAGCGACACCCTCTCGTAGTCGTAGTGCATTGAGCATAAACTCAAACGGCAAATCTTCGCGGGTCACGATCTTTTTCTCTGAGATTTGGCTGCCGTTTCTCAACACACTCGCTTGCATCCAGCTTTCTGGATTGCGCAGGCGTACCTCGCGCTGAATGCGATCCGGAAAAGACACTTTGCCATGGGCACCAGGTCCGAGCCCAAGATAATCACCAAATTGCCAGTAGTTGATATTGTGACGGGCACGTGCGCCGTGACGAGCAAAAGCAGAGACTTCGTAGCGTTCAAAGCCCGTCTCAGATAACAAAGACTCAATGCCCTCTTCCATTGAGACTGCCAAGTCATCGTCAGGCAATGGAGGTGGAAATTTGGCAAAGATGGTGTTTGGCTCAAGCGTCAGCTGATATATGGATAGGTGCTCTGTTCCAAATGAGAGCGCCTCGCGCGCATCCAACATACATGACTCTAAGCTTTGGCCAGAGAGGGCAAACATCAAATCGAGATTGACACGCTCAACAGCCGCAATTGCCATTTCGATCGCGCTGCGCGCTTGGCTGCCATTGTGCACGCGACCTAATTTTTGAAGTTGCTCATCATCAAATGTCTGTATCCCTAATGAAATCCTGTTGATGCCGCTTTCAGCATAAGACTTAAAGCGCCCTGCTTCTGCCGCGCCTGGATTAGCCTCTAAGGTGACTTCTGCATCAGGCCAGAGATTAAAGTGTGCTCTGAGCATGCCCATTAAACGATCGATGGCTGAGGCAGACAATAAACTCGGTGTTCCACCGCCAATAAAAACCGTGTGAACCTGTCGGCCCCAAACATCGGGCAACGCCTGTTCAATATCAGCCTGAAGTGCAGCTAAATAGCGTTCTTCAGGTATGTCACCGGAAGCTTCGTGAGAATTAAAGTCGCAATAAGGGCACTTACGAATACACCAAGGCACATGTATGTAAATAGACAGTGGAGGTAGAGTGCTTAGCAACTGTCCAGAACGTACGAGCGAAGACATGTGCGCTGGCGCGTCTAGCGTATCAATTTCTGATCCTTTTGGCTTCCAGTTTTCAGAACGAATAGGAATGATGCGCGTCATAAGGAGCAGTAGCCTCGCTCACGCATTTTAGAAAAAAGCAATTGCATTGCTTGACCACGGTGACTAATACGATTTTTAAGAGCGGGATCAAGCTCTGCGACGGTACATCCGTGTTCAGGTATAAAAAAATACGGATCATATCCAAAACCATGAGTACCTCTTGGCGCATCAATAATCTCGCCATACCAACTGGCTTCGGCAATCAGTGGCTGTGGATCCTCTGCGTGCGTTAAAAACACCAGGACAGCAACATACCAAGCTTTTCGATCCGTAATATTTGAAAGTTCACGAACCAGTTTTTGGTTATTCGCCAAGTCAGAACGCTCACCCTGTGCTGTTTGCGCAAAGCGGGCAGAAAGTATTCCAGGAGCCCCCCCTAACGCGCGAACACAGAGGCCGGAATCATCGGCGATAGAAGGCTGGCCCGACAATGCGCTGGCATGTCTGGCCTTGGTGAGCGCGTTTTCAACGAAGCTTGGGTGAGGCTCGGGAGCATCGCTGATATTGAGCGATGCTTGAGGAATCAGGGAGATTCCAAGCGGTTGGAATAATGCGGCGAATTCTTTAATTTTTCCGGCATTGCCGGAAGCGAGAACAATGGATGTCAGCATGAAATAAATTGAATCTAAAATTTAAGCTGTTTGTACGTCTTCAACCAACATATTGACGAGATCTCTTGTAAAACTCGGTAATTGTTGGAGATTACGCACGCAAATTTGAAGTTTTCTTTCTGACCATTCATCAGAAAGGCTCACGATCTTAATGTTGAGTCGCTGGGCATAACGCTTGGCCACCAACTCGGGAACCACCCCGATGCCAACACCCGCCTCGATCATTCGACATACGGCCTCGAAACTACCCACCTCAACACGAAAACGAAATGGATAGCCAAGCTTGTCTGCCGCTTGAATTAAAAAGGCATGAATCGCGCTCCATTCGGAGAGACCAACATACTCAAAGGCGAGCGTATCTGAGAATGCGACCTCGCTCAGTTCACTCAAAGGGTGTTCAATAGGTGTCACGAGCACTAATCTATCTTCGCGATAGGGAATGTATTCGAGCTCAGAAGAGGCAGGCTTGCCCGCAACGATGCCGATGTCTGCAGAACCTTCTGACACAGCCTTAATCACCAAATAACTCAAACGCTCTCTTAGCTCAACCGTGACATCAGGGTGAGATGCCAAGAACCGGCTGAGTACTGCGGGCATAAACTCGGTCATGGCGGTTGTATTGGCTAGCATTCGAACTTGACCTTTGATACCACGCGCATACTCGTGAATATCGCCCCGCAAATGATCAATTTGACGCAACACTAATCTGGCGTGACGTAAAAATGCTTCACCTGAGGGGGTGAGTGTCACGCCCTGACTATTGCGGTGAAAAAGCCTAGTGCCAAAGTGGTCTTCCAGGTTTTTGACGCGATTACTCGCTGCAGGGAGTGATAAATGTGACTTTTCAGCACCCCGCGTCAGGCTACTGGCATCTCCGATGTTCACAATGAGCTGTAAATCGGTCAGGTCGAAATGGTTCGCCATAGGGTTGGCAGTCTCTTAAGCAATCAAAAAGCCCGGGTTAACCAAACATAAATAGTCAAGTTTGACGCCATGGGGCACATTAGCATCTGAATAACACTTGCCATCATAAGACAATCATGAACTCCAACGTTGATCAGTATCAGGATATCCGTGACGCGATAAGGGATCTTTGCAAACAGTTCCCGGACGAGTACTTTCGTAAAGTGGACGAAGTCAGGGGTTACCCCGAAGAGTTTGTTAATGCGTTGACCCAAGCCGGCTGGATGGCTGCGCTGATTCCTCAAGAATACGGCGGTTCGGGACTTGGCTTGACCGAAGCCTCCGTGATTATGGAGGAAATCAACCGTTCCGGAGGAAACTCAGGTGCCTGTCATGGTCAGCTCTATAACATGGGAACGCTGCTTCGCCATGGTTCAGCCGAGCAGAAAAACTTTTATTTACCAAAAATTGCTGCCGGTGAATTGCGCTTGCAATCTATGGGGGTGACAGAGCCCACAACGGGTACGGACACCACCAAAATCAAGACCACCGCCGTTCGCAAAGGCGACCGGTACGTGATTAATGGTCAAAAAGTATGGATTTCACGTGTCCAGCACTCGGATTTGATGATCTTGTTGGCCCGTACGACACCTCTTGATCAAGTCACTAAAAAAACCGAAGGCATGTCGATTTTTATCGTTGATTTGCGCGACGCAATTGGTAAGGGTTTGACCGTTCGTCCGATCTTGAACATGGTGAACCACGAAACAAATGAATTGTTTTTTGACAATCTCGAGATTCCTGCAGAGAACTTGATTGGCGAGGAAGGCAAAGGATTTAAATACATTCTTGATGGCCTGAACGCAGAACGCGCGTTGATTGCCGCCGAATGTATCGGAGACGGCTACTGGTTTGTGGATCGTGTGACCGCTTACGTTAAAGATCGTATTGTGTTTGGACGTCCGATTGGTCAAAACCAAGGTGTGCAATTTCCGATCGCGCGTGCCCATATCAACGTTGAGGCCGCAAGCCTGATGCGCTATGAGGCTTGCCGCTTGTTTGATGCCAATCTCCCGTGTGGTGCCCAAGCCAATATGGCAAAACTTTTGGCTGCCGATGCTTCTTGGGAAGCGGCCAATGCCTGCTTGCAATTCCATGGCGGTTTCGGATTTGCGTGTGAATACGACGTAGAGCGTAAATTCCGCGAAACGCGCCTATATCAGGTTGCGCCGATTTCGACTAATCTGATTTTGTCTTATGTTGCCGAGCACATTCTCGGTTTGCCACGATCCTTTTAAAGGAGAAATAGATGACTGCTGCGCGCTCCCCCGCTGGTGCTATTGTGTTGCACCCTAGTGCTGAATTAGCGAAATTTTCATCCGAACTCAAGTATTCAGATATTCCTGAATCGGTGCGTATGCGCTGTGAGGATTTGTTTTTGGATACTTTGGCTTCCATCCTCGCGGGTTCTTCTGCGCGTGCGGTGAAATCTATGGCCAAGTATGCCGAGCTGATGGGGCCCTCAGACGGCAAGTCTGAAGACTTCGTCAACAGACGTTTAACTTCCCCTATGTTTGCCGCCATGGTGAATGCTGCGTCCTCACACGTTGTCGAGCAAGACGACGTGCACAACGGCTCTGTGTTTCATCCTGCAGCGGTCGTATTTCCTCCAGCCCTTGCCGTCGCTCAATCGATAGGCGCTTCTGGAGAGGATTTCATCACCGCTTCAGTCGTCGGCTACGAAGTTGGCATTCGTATCGGCGAGTTTCTAGGTCGATCGCATTACAAAATTTTCCATACGACAGGAACAGCGGGCACCATTGCGTCTGCGGTGACCGTAGGTCGTTTGCTCAAGCTCAATCCTGAGCAAATGCTCAATGCAATAGGCTCGGCCGGCACAACGACAGCGGGTCTTTGGGAGTTTTTACGTGATGCGGCTGACTCCAAGCAGTTACATACAGCGCATGCGGCCTCTGCTGGCATGACCGCAGCCTATCTAGCGCAAGATGGTTTTACAGGTGCGCGCCGCATTTTAGAGGGCACCCAAGGCTTAGCGGCTGGAATGTCTACGGATGCAGATCTGGCTAAGCTCACGGATCGTTTGGGCTCACGCTGGGCGCTCGCTGAAACTTCTTTCAAGTTCCATGCTTCGTGTCGTCATACTCATCCTGCTGCAGATGCGTTACAGCATGCGATGAAAGAGCATGGACTCAAGGCAAGTGACATCGCTTCAGTCGTCACACATGTCCATCAAGGCGCAATCGATGTCTTGGGTCCTGTCGTTGATCCAAAAACGGTACATCAATCAAAATTCTCGATGGGTACGGTGCTGGCACTGATCGCTTTACGTAACTCCGCTGATTTGGCTGGCTTTGACCAAGCTCTTAAAGACGGCGCAGTGACCGCGTTTCGCGACAAAGTCACCATGGAGCTCGATGAGGAGGTCGATACTGCCTACCCACAACGCTGGATTGGCAAAGTGACGGTCAAGACCACTGACGGTCGTACCTTGACAGGCCGTGTCGATGAACCCAAAGGGGATCCTGGAAATACACTTTCCCGTCCTGAAATCGAAGAAAAAACATTACGCTTAGGAACTTATCAAGGTGCAGCAACGGAGTCACAAGTTAAGAAATTGACTCAAACGGTGTGGGAAATCAGGAAGCAAGCCAAGCTAGGACAGTTATTAGCCGCTGCATAATGAATACAAGGGCCTGATGAATCAGGCCTCTTATCTTTAGGAGATCAAGAATGATGCGTTTAAAGGATAAGGTTGCGATCGTCACAGGCGCTGCAAGTGGCTTTGGTGCTGAAATCGCACGCAGTTATGCCCGCGAAGGGGCTAAGGTTGTGATTGCAGACCTCAATGAAGTCGGTGCTCAGAAGGTAGCTAATGAAATCGGAAGCGCCGCCGTTGCAGTGAAATGCGATGTCAGCAAACGCGCGGATATTGATTTGGCTGTCAAGGCAGCACGCGATCATTTTGGTGACATCGATATCGTCGTCAACAATGCGGGCTTTACCCACAAAAATCAACCATTCTTAGGTGTCGACGAGGCGACCTACGATCGCTGCTTTGATGTCAATGTCAAAGCCATCTACCACATGATTAATGCCGTCGTGCCTTCAATGCGTTTAAAGAAATCCGGTTGCATCATCAATGTTGGTTCAACCGCAGGGATGCGTCCGCGTCCTGGCCTAACTTGGTACAACGCCTCCAAAGGTGCTGCAAATTTATTATCGAAGTCCCTGGCAGTTGAATTGGCGGGTGACAATATTCGCGTCAACGTGATTTGTCCCGTTATGGGTGATACAGGGATGCTCGGAGATTTTATGGGAGTTCCTGATACCCCGGAAAATCGTGCCCGTTTTATCGCTACGATCCCGATGGGACGCCTGAGTGTGCCAAAAGATATCGCCAACGCAGCCGTGTTCTTGGCCTCTGACGAAGCTTCGTTCTTGACTGGCCTTGAATTGCCTGTAGATGGTGGCCGCACCATTTAAGAGATCTCAAGCTTGACGGGCGGCCCTCTGTTTTTCTTTGAGGGCCTGTATCCCCTGCTCCGCCAAACTCAATAACGCATTGAGTTCCTGCCGATCAAAGGCGTGACCTTCGGCGGTACCTTGGACCTCGACGTACCGACCTGCACCCGTCATGACGACATTCATATCGGCGTCGCAGCCTGAGTCTTCGGGATAATCAAGATCTAACGTTGGATGGCCATTGACCATACCGACCGAAATTGCCGCGACGGAGTCTTTGAGAGGATTTTTAACGATTTCGCCGCGTGAAAGCAGTCCCTCGATCGCATCGGCTACCGCAATCCAGGCGCCAGTAATGCTTGCGCAACGCGTTCCACCATCCGCCTGAAGGACATCGCAATCGACTTGGATGGTTCGCTCGCCTAATGCCTCCATATCAATGACTGCTCTCAGGCTTCTTCCGATGAGTCTTTGAATTTCCTGAGTACGACCGGATTGTTTACCTTTGGCGGCCTCTCGATCCGAGCGGGTATGTGTCGCGCGGGGCAACATCCCGTACTCCGCGGTCACCCAGCCTTGACCCTTGCCTTTTAAAAAAGGAGGGACTTTTTCAAGTACGCTTGCAGTACAAAGGACTTGCGTTTCGCCCATACAAAATAAAACAGAACCTTCCGCATAGCGGGTAAAGTTTCTTTGAACCTTGACGATACGAAGTTCATCGAGTTTTCTGCCGGAAAGACGGCTGGGGCTAGTGCTAGTATTTGACACGTTGAGCTCTCACTTACTTACAAAGACGATTGGATGACCTTGATGCAAAACGAACAAAACCTGATGCATCTGCCGCACAGTATACGCAGCAGGCCTTTTGCTGTCTTGCTCGCTACCTTTTTATCATGCTATCTGGTGTTTCCATTCAATCTTTACGCGCAAGCCGCTGAGAACGTTGCCATCACCCGTTATGACAATAGCCTTGAGATTTTTCATCCTGTCAGAGCAACGGGCGGCATGGTGGCCTCAGATCAACGTCTCGCCAGCGAAGTTGGCGCAGACATCTTGCGTCAAGGAGGAAACGCCGTTGATGCGGCAGTGGCCGTTGGTTTCGCTTTGGCCGTTGTCTTGCCCTATGCGGGCAACCTTGGCGGTGGCGGATTTATGCTCGTTCGAGAGGCAAAAACAGGCTCTATAAACGCCCTAGATTTTAGGGAAACCGCTCCAGCCGCGGCTCGTCAGGACATGTTTCTCGACCCTCAAGGTCAGGTCATACCGGGTAAATCGACAATCACTCCCTACTCCGTCGCGGTTCCAGGAACCGTTGCCGGCCTTATTTCTGCACATCGACAGTTCGGTACCTTACCTCTCGAGCAATTGTTGGCGCCTGCGATTCGTTTGGCTGAAGATGGATTTATCGTCAGCCCTGTGCTTGCCCAACAATTCGCCCTCCAACGCAAACACCTAGAGCGTTGGCCCTCTACGCGCGAAGTGTTTTTCAAGCGTAAACCAGATGTGCCGGCGTGCTTTGTGCAAGACTGCCCGATTTCCAGCCTAGCCACCTACGATGCGGGAGAGCGACTCTTTCAGCCAGACTTGGCTAAAACGCTACGACTGATCGCAGGACTAGGTATGGATGGGTTTTATAAAGGAAGTGTCGCTCAGAGTATCGTTGACTCGCTGAGCGCATCGACGCGTCCAATGAGTCTTGAGGATCTTGAAAAATATCGAATCGCAATGCGTGCACCTGCCAAAGGTTATTACCGTGGCTATGATATTTACTCGATGCCAGCACCCAGCTCGGGTGGTGTGCATCTCATTCAAATGCTTAATATATTAGAGCGATTCCCCATAACTGAGTTTGGGGCCGGAAGTGCCAAAACAATTCACCTGATCGCAGAAAGCGCGCGCTTGGCTTACGCAGATCGATCTGAGTATTTAGGTGATCCGGATTTCATCAAAGTTCCTCAGCGCGGACTGACAGCGAAGTCCTATGCTGACACATTGGCAGCACGTATCAATCTTGAGCGTGCCACGCCAAGCAAACAGGTCAAACCAGGTCCTGCTAGAGATTTTGAAAGCGAACAAACCACCCATTTCTCAGTCATGGATGCTCTGGGCAATGTTGTCAGCTGTACCTACACTTTAAATCTAAATTTTGGCTCTGGCATCGTCGCGCGCGGGACCGGTGTGTTGCTCAATAACGAAATGGATGATTTTTCTGCCAAGCCAGGTGTGCCCAATGCTTTTGGACTGATAGGTGGTAGTGCCAACGCCATTGAGCCGGGCAAGCGTCCATTAAGTTCGATGACGCCAGTCATTGTGCTCAAGGAAGGGAAACCTTGGCTTGCAACAGGTACGCCAGGGGGAGCTAGAATCATTACCACTGTTTTGCAAACGATACTCAATACAATCGATTTTAAAATGAACATTGCAGAGGCATTATCGATGCCTCGCGTTCATCATCAATGGATGCCGGATTACCTACGTATTGAAAAAGGTTTGAGTCCTGACACGATTCGGTTACTCAAGGATAAAGGGCATGAACTGCGTGTCATGCCTACAATGGGACGTGTGCAGACAGTTCAACAACAACAAGGATTTTTGTTTGGTGCGACAGATCCACGCAACCCAGATGGCGCCGCAATCGGTATTGAGAGAGTCCAATGATTACAAGTATGACTGCCTTTGGTAGTGGTAAATCCGAACACAATTTTGGTTCGGTCACTGTTGAGCTTAGATCCGTGAACAGTCGATTTTTAGATATTCAGTTTCGACTGCCAGATGAGTTAAGAATGGCAGAACAGCCAATCAAAGAACGTATATCTACAGAGCTTTCGCGTGGAAAAATTGAGGTACGCGCACACTTCAGTCGTGCGCAGAATTCAGTTCAAACAGAGATTTCAGAGGACGCCCTGTTGCTTGTAGCCCAACAACTCGCGCAGGTTAGAAAAATATTACCGGAGACTGCATCTCCAAGCTTCTATGAAATGCTGGGTTCGATGAATGCGCAGCATCCACCAATCGATCCTGAGCTTTGGATGGGGGCATGTCAAGAAGCGGTGACTGCAGCGCTCTCAGAGCTTCTTTCCGGACGACAGCGCGAAGGCCAACGCCTCAGTCTAGCGATGCTTGAGACAGCAAATCAAATCGGTCTGATTGTTGATGCGGTCGAACAGCAAATGCCTTTACTGATCAATACTCAAAAAGATCGCCTCGCTCAGAAATTGCGTGAAACCATTCAAAACGCCTTCCCCTCTGGATTCACTCATATTTCCGGACCCGAGCTCTCAGAGCGTCTTGCCAGTGAATCAAGCTTATTTGCCTTGCGAATCGATGTCGCCGAAGAGCTCACGCGCTTGAAATCGCACCTGTCTGAGCTAGAATTTTTACTCAAGGACACGCCTGAGACGCCCAGCAAACAAAAGGGGAATCCCTCTCGTGGAAGTGCAGGGAAAAGACTCGATTTTTTGTTTCAAGAAATGAACCGTGAGGCCAATACACTTGGCTCAAAAGCAGGCAGCCTTGAAATGTCCAAGGCTGCGATTGATCTAAAACTGCTGATTGAGCAAATGAAAGAACAGGCAATGAATATCGAGTGAACCTACCCTCTTCCGACAAACGGCATCGTCGTTGCCATGATTGTGACGAACTGTACGTTTGTTTCTAAGGGGAAACCCACCATTTGAGTGATGGTCTGAGCGACATGGTTAACATCCATGCGTGGCTCTACGCGCGTGGAGCCGTCAGGCTGAGGAACACCTTTAGTCATGCGCTCGGTCATAGGCGTTGCAGCGTTACCAATGTCAATTTGGCTGCACGCAATACGATAGGCACGTGTGTCGAGTGAGATGGACTTGGTTAGACCCGTGACCGCATGCTTGGTCGCGGTATATCCAATCGAGAAAGGCCGCGGCGCATGAGCGGAAATCGAACCATTATTAATAATGCGACCGCCTTGAGGTGATTGAGATTTCATTATACGAATCGCGGCTTGCGCACACAAAAACATACCGGTTAAGTTGATGTTGACAATATCTTTCCAGATCTCGACAGGCAGGTCCTCGATCGGAACCGGAGGACCGCCGCGACCGGCGTTATTGAATAAGACATCCAGGCGTCCCCAGCGACGTACAACCTCGGCAAACAGCGCATTGACGGATGCTTCGTCACTGACATCGGTCACGATCGGATGCAAATTCGCAGCAAGTGCGCCGCCTTCCTGTTTAGTTTCTTCAAGCGCATCTAGACGACGGCCTGCCAACGCGACCTGATAGCCAGCAGCAGCGAGATGGATGGCTACGGCGCGTCCAATACCAGAACCTGCACCCGTAATGACAGCAACCTTGAGATCTGACATTTCTACTTCCTTTTCTTCAATGTATTAAATGTTTATTTTAAGATTTTTCTTTTGCTGGACCCGTTTCAACTAAGGTATCTGGTTGAGCGCACCACTCACTCCAAGAGCCCCCATACAGCGCCGCACCTTTCAAACCCGCAAGCTCCATTGCAAGCAAAAGATGGCATGCGGCGACACCGGATCCACAGCTTGCGATGACTTGCTCTGGAGAATGACTCCCGAACAAGGACAAAAACTCCGCTTTAAGAACGTCAGGAGACTTGAAACATGCGTTCGCATCAAGATTTTTCTTAGAAAACCGGCTGAGAGAACCAGGGATATGACCAGCCTTTGGGTCAAGTGTTTCATTCAGCCCTTCGAAGCGATCCTCGGGTCGACCATCGATAATCACTCGGTTTGAGCGACCAAGTCCTGCACGCACGTCAGCGTAGTCCACCTGTTTAGTGAGTGACTCGCCACGTTTGAAGTTACCCGCAGCTCTGGCCGAAGGTGTTTCTTTTGAGAGAGGTTGGCCTGCCTGTACCCATGCATCAATCGAACCATCGAGCACAACAACATTGGCGTGACCGATCCAGCGCGCGCACCACCACAAACGGGCTGCATAGGAGGCACCAGGAGAATCATAGGCCACGATGAGTGTGTCTGTATTGACGCCAAGTGCGGCGAGGTCCAAAGCAAGACGGTCAGGATTTGGCAATGGGTGTCTTCCATTGGTCCCACTGGAAGATCCACTTAAAATTTTGCCTAAATTAAGATAGATGGCGCCTGGGATGTGGCCTGTTTCATACGCACGAAGCCCTAAAGAAGCATCCACCAGATCGTAACGGCAATCACAAATCAGTACATTTGAGGGATTTTTGGCCAGCTGCTCCTGCAGCTCAGGAACAGTAATGAGGTGTTGTGTCTTCATATCCTATGCATTCCTTGCTTAATCGATGGTTTGTCAAATGAGGCACTCTGCTATGCTTTAAACTTAATTCATTTATTTGCATTGTCACCTATGTCACTGGCCGCCGGAAACGTTTTTATGGTTGTCGCTCCAAGTGGAGCGGGCAAATCTAGTTTGGTGAATGCGCTTTTGGCGCGTGATCCCACGTTGTGCTTGTCTGTTTCTTGTACAACACGACCCGCTCGCTCTGGCGAAACCGAAGGCAAGGACTATCGTTTTGTCACCAAAGAGCAGTTTGATGCAATGCGTCATCAAAGACAACTCTTAGAGTGGGCCGAGGTTCATGGCAATTTTTATGGCACACCGCGAGACAAAATTGACCAAGCCATCGCTTTTGGACAGGATATTCTGCTCGAAATTGATTGGCAAGGCGCTAGGCAAGTTAAACAACTATTTCCCCAAGCGATCGGTGTTTTTATCCTACCCCCCGCGATTTCAACGCTTAGAGAGCGTTTGACTCAACGAGGACAGGATGCAGAGGCGGTGATTAAACGCCGTATCGAGGCTGCAAGCGAAGAGATTTCGCATGCGCCTGAGTTTGAATATGTTATTATTAATCAAGACTTTAGCATTGCGCTGACGCAATTGAGTCAGATCATCGAAACGGCAAAATTGCGTTATCCGCGCCAACTTGCCCGACATCCTGAACTTTTCAGATCCTTCGATTTGCTGCCTTGAGCGTTCGCTAAAGCTATACTCAACGATCAATGCATTATTTACCTCACTTACAGGACTACCATGGCCCGCATCACTGTTGACGATTGCCTCGAGCACATTCCTAATCGCTTCAAGCTCACCTTGGCAGCCACTTACCGTGCGCGCGAACTCGCTCAAGGTCATGCCGCTCGAATCGAGAGCAAAGACAAACCCACCGTGACCGCTTTGCGCGAGATTTCGGCAGGTTTGACCGGCATTGAAATGCTGCGCAAGGTTCCCACTTAAGTAGGATTCCAATGGCCTTTCCCGGACTTCGATACGCATCTTCCGGGTTATTGGCCGCC
>JBILJA010000129.1:0-6469 GCA_044368775.1 Burkholderiaceae bacterium | reverse complement strand
TTGCGGTCTCAACCCCGCAGCGCTCACCCACCATGCCAGATGTTCCAACCATCGAAGAAGGTGGACTCAAAGGGTATAACGTTCCACTCTGGTACTCCGTCCTCGCGCCCGCCAACACACCCAAAGAAATTGTCGCCAAAATTTCAGCTTCTATTCGTGATGCATTACGAGATCCACAAACCAAAGCACAATTAGCGAAACAAGGTTTTGTTGAAAGCTATCTTGATCCTGCGCAAATGACCGCACTCATCAAACAGGATCTAACTTACTGGCAAAAAGCCATTAAAAATATCGGCCTGAAACTCGACTAATGAGAGATCACTATGTCTGAACAAATGCCCACGATTAACATGGCATTAGAGGGCGTACGCGTCCTTGACTTTACACAGATCGGTGCGGGCCCCTTAGCAGGTATGCAAATGGGAGACATGGGTGCCGAGGTCATCAAGGTCGAGGCACCTAGTGGAGACATCGGTCGCAAACTTGGCCCGCCTTGGCAAAATGGCGAGTCGGTCGTGTCGATGTCTTTTAACCGCAATAAGCGTTCACTGATTATTGATTTAAAAAAGCCCGGCGGCGCTGCCTTAATTTTGCAATTGGCGCAAACCACAGATGTTGTGCTTGAGAGCTTTAGACCGGGCGTCATGGCGCGCCTCGGCATTGGCTACGAAGCACTCCGAACCGTCAATCCGAAAATCATATTTGCTTCTGTCTCTGCATATGGTCAGACAGGACCCTGGCGTGATAAACCAGGCGTCGACGGGATCGTGCAGGCCGTCTCTGGCCTGATGAGCAATATCGGCGATGAAGACTCACCACCGATGAAAGTCCTCGTGCCTGCAGTCGATATGGTGACAGGATTTTTAACGACCAGTACGGTGATGGCGGCCCTCCGTGTTGTCGAAGCGACGGGTCAGGGACAGCATCTAGATATGTCGCTCTACAACAGTGCGATTATGTTTCAACAGTCCGCCATCGCATCGTATTTGTCGAGCGGTGAAAAACCCATCCGCATTGGTACGGCTGCGCCCTACTCGGCTCCGAATGAAGCCTATCCTACGAAAGATGGCTGGCTCATGATTGCAGCCTATCATGACGATCGTTGGCCTGCTCTTTGCAAACTACTCAACAAGCCAGAATTAGCGTCTCATCCTGAATTTGCCACCATTCCTTTGCGTGTGACGAATCGAAAAAAACTCATGAAAGAGTTGACCGTATTGCTCGCGTCGAAGACCTCTACAGAGTGGCAGACACTCATGGAAGCGCAAGACATCATTTGCGGTCCAATTGCTGATTACGACATGGTCATGGAATCACCACAACTCAAACATAATGGACTGATCGTCGATACACCGAATGCGATCGCAGGCAGTGTCAAGATGCCAGGACTCTCCGTTGGCGATAGAAACGCGCAGTCCCGCGTGCGCTACGGCCCTCCTGCCTTAGGCGAACATACCTGCGAAGTCCTTGCTGAGTATGGCTTGGATCAAGCTCGAATCGATGCCCTGTTAGCAGAAGGCGTCATCGTGCAAAGACAAACATAAAACGAAGCGAGACTCACAACATGACGTTCAAAGCAATCAGACAGTATCTTGAGGGCGATAAAAAAATCAGCCGTCTCGTAGACCAAACGATTGATGATCTCGATCCAGGCGAAGTCATTATCAAGACGCAATATGCTGCAGTGAACTACAAAGATGCGCGCGGCGTCATGGGTGTGGGAAATGTCATTGGACGCTTTCCTTGCATTCCAGGTATAGAAATGGCAGGCGCTGTTGTCGAGTCTACTGACCAAAATTTCAAGGCAGGCGACTTAGTCACTGTTCAAGGCGGTCGTGACTTTGGTATGAAACGTGATGGCGCATATAGTGAGTATGTGCGCGTTCCAGCCAAGTGGGTTGGACGCATCCCGCCTGGCACGGATCCCTTTGACAGTGTTGCAATGGGACTTGCCGCCTATACGTCAGCTGTCGCCGTTGTTGAGATTGAACGTCGCGTCAAAACGACGGATGGTCCGATTATTGTCACCGGTGGCACGGGAGGAAGCTCTTCCTTTGCAATCGATATGTTGGCGGGTTTAGGTTATGAAGTCGTCGCCAGCACAGGCAAAAAATCTGAAGAGGACTATTTAAAATCTATTGGTGCAAGCCGAGTCATTGGACGCGATGAAATCGCCGGCGGTGATAAACCACTAGAAGAGCAACGCTGGGCAGGCGCGATCGATGCCGTTGGAGGCGCCCCTCTCGATGCAGTACTCCGCTCAGCAAAGAAACACGCTGTGATTTGCGCCTTTGGTAACGCCGCAAGCGAAACACTGACGACGTCCATCTATCCCTTCATCTTAAGATCCGTTTCCCTAGTGGGTATCAACGGTAATCATCCTGTCCCCGAGCGCGGGGAGATCTGGGCGCGTATGGCCAAGGGTGGTGATTTACATCCCAAGCATTTGCATCAGATTGCCTATCCGATTAAGTTTGAAGACTTGCTCGACCATTGCGCCAAAGTCATGCAAGCGGGGATTCGAGGTCGCGCAGTCGTGACGTTTTAAACGTGTCAATCGATCTTTCTCGTTACATCAAAAAAGGCGATGCTGTGGTCTGGACACAGACGACAGCAGAGCCACTCACACTCACTGAAGCCTTTGTCGCCCAACGCCAAGCTCTTGGACCCTGTGCAGTATTTATTGGTGCGACATATTCCAACACCTTACAACCCGAACACCAAGACTTCCTCAAACTTTCAACGTTTGGCGGATTTGGCTTTAATCACCGCTTAATCGATACCCACGCATTAGAAGTGATTCCATTGCATTGCTCCGAAGTGGGCAACATGATTACCAAAGGTGTTATTCCTTGCGATGTGGCGATGCTTCAACTGAGCCCACCGGGCCCAGATGGCAAACATAGTCTGGGCATCTCTGCGGACTATATGATCGAAGCGGCTCGACGAGCACGCATTGTGATCGCAGAAGTCAACGAGAAAATGCCCTGGACGCCTACCTCCTCAATGATTGAGGACATCTCTATTCATGTAAAAATTTCAAGCAACCGTCCTCTTCTAGAACTTCCCGCGGCTCGGATTGGCGAGATTGAAATGAAAATAGCTAGTATTGCTTCGACGTTTATTCCAGATCGCGCCGTGCTCGAGCTCGGCCTTGGTGCGATTCCCGAGGCAATCCTGGGTTTACTGGTGGATCGACGTGATCTAGGAATTCACACTGGCGTTTTAGGTGATGCTGCGATTGAACTCGTCCAACAAGGTGTCATTACAAATGCGTTTAAATCCTTAGATACCGGAAAAATAGTCACGGCTTCTTTATTAGGAACACAAAAACTCTACGACTTTGGACGTGCAAACATTGGACTGGCTCTCAAACCCTATGCCTATACACACGCCTTACACAATCTTGCGCGTCTTGAAAACTTTACCGCACTCAACTCTGCCATTGAGGTGGACTTAACAGGTCAAGTCAATGCAGAGTCAATCAATGGACGTTATGTCGGGGCATCAGGAGGGCTGGTGGATTTTGTTCGCGGCGCGCTTGTCGCTCCAAAGGGACGTTCGATCATTGCATTACCCTCTACGACTAAAGACGGCACCGTGAGTCGTATCGTCAGCCAGATTAAAAATGGACCCGTGACATGTTTACGAAGTGATGCCGATATTGTGGTGACTGAATGGGGGGCAGCCGAGCTGCGTGGTAAGTCTCTGACCGCACGCATTCAAGCAATGATCGCAATTGCACACCCCGATCATCGGGAAACGCTGGAACGCGAAGTACGGAACGCTCTTTAAAATCCGAGGGAATTACTGTCTTACATCTTCATTTTGTTAGCCGCGGCTGGACACAGTATTTTAAATTGCGAAATTAATGGTGGCATTCCCGAAGCACAGGATTGATCAGAATTTGGCGCAAGCGGAAATCTAACTTGTACTTCTTGATTGTTGCCTTCCCGGAACGTTAACACCTGAGTGCTGCAATTCGCGATGGCGATAAGCTGAGTGTCTTTTTCTTTTCTGTAAATTTTCTCTACACACATGGCAAACGTGTCTTTACCACCATACTTAATGGTGCTACCACCCGGATCACGCTCGCAATACTCTTGAATATCGGCCTTAGTAATCATGCCTTTAATCAAAGCCTTGTTCGTATTGACTCCAGATTTTTCAGTGATGGTGCCGTTATGTCTTTTGCATGAAGCTAAAGGAAAATCCCTGGAAGCAAAGGCAGGACTACTGCCAAAAAATATAGCTATACAAAAAGGTATATAACGAAAAAAAATCATACTTTTAATTCCTCTTTAATAATGCAACACAAACGTAATGTGAAGGTTTACCTTGTTCACAATTCGAAAGCGAACTCCAACACCAGGAGCGATTAATCTGACCTGAGTCTTTATCTGCTCCACACCACTCCACTTTATCGGCCAATGCTGGTGTCGATGCCATCACGATAGATGCTGCAATAATATATTTTTTAAAGATTTTCATAGGTCTTACTCTCGGTTAGAACACACTTACTTTTCCGACGGAAATAGAGCCTGAGAAAGCAGAAACATCACCGCCGTACTCCAGCCAAAGGAAAAGAAACCCGAGGCTGCCATGATGACGGTGATGAGTTGCCAATGTACGGGGAGTGGATCGGTAACAAAACCAACCGTTGTGTAAGTACTGCCGGCAAACACCATCGCCTGATGCTGATTGGGGATGATGTCAAAAAGCGTCAGTGATAGACCCCATATATAGATCTGCACCAAATGTGAAACTAGCAACAACAGAATCCCTGCAAAAAACACGCTTTGTGCCAACACCCATCGATCGCTATTAACAAGCTGTCGCACGCCAGACTTAAACTTTGAGGTAACCACCATAACAAACAAAGCCTGAATAATCAGGCAAAGCAATATCGTGGCACAGCCTAAAATCAGGGCGTCGAAATTGAAAACATAGTTCTGTGCTGTCACATTCATATTCATTATTTATTGTTTATAAGCCGACCACGCATTGATCTCGAAACCTGGTGTGCTCTTCCACTGTTGGAGCGCTTTGGATGTCACAGGAAAAACCAAAGGCGAGGCAAGATCGGCACGACGTCCGCCGATGAGTTTGCTCTGATTCATCCAATAAGCATTGCCCAGAGTTGTGAACTTCAGTGACACCACCTCTTCGTTATCGATCGAACCCACCATTGGGATTTCTAGAGAGTCAATTGGATTAATCGTAAACACGCCGCTTGATCCCATATTGCCATTTCCAACTGAGTTGGCCACCACGGTATAGGCTTGAGCCGTTTTCGCTGCGGCATACCAAAAAATCATCGTATTAGCAGCATATGGATGATCGAACAGACCTGCTGCATCCTGCAACCGACCGCCATATTGACCGGACCAGCTCACAGGCGCGGCAATGATGTCCGCGCGACGTAAAGACAACATCCCAGAGGCCTCGGGGAAACGTAAATCATCATTCAATAAGATACCAATCTTGCCGATGGCGGTTTCAAAAACTGGCAAGTCATCGCCAGCGCTTAAAAACGCAGCCTCAACTGAATCAAGGTGCGTTTGACGATAATGACCAAGCACCTTTCCATCGGGCGCGAGCAAGACCGCTGTATGGAAATAATGCGCCCCATCCTTTTCGATAAAGCTGGCAACGAGATGCGTTTTTAAGCGCACGGCAAAATCACTGGCAGCTTGCGTAGATTTGCCAAGCGCTTTTTCAGCAATACGATCGACGTTGTCTTTTGACACCGGACCGCTAAATGAAAACGCAGGCAAAACCACCAAATTAAATGCGGTTGAGACATTCTGCATATTTTGAATCAGCGTAGCACAGCGATTTAAATTGCCTTCGAAATCATTAGCATCCAAACGATATTGAACAGCGGCAGCCATGACCTCGCTGGATTTTTTTGATGCGACCGAATCTGTCGGTGCGCGGTAAAACGCGAGTTCCTTGTAAAGCTCGGGACGACGGCGCTCAAGCGTGCGCTTTTGTTCGTTGTCAAAACGGGCCGGATCAATCATTCCATAAATGATTGAAGGCTTATTCGTTAATGTTTTGGTGTAATCCGTTGCAGACGCATGCGCAATCCGCTCACCATCCGCCTGCCAAATCGAAGCTGACCCACCGTAGGTCACGGTCACACCGGTTGTTGGATTCGTCTCTGCATTGTTCCGATCAGCAGCAATCATCGCCAATCCATTCCAAGCGCTCTGATGCTGAACAGCGGCAATTGTCGAATGTTTGCCAGCAGCCTCCGCTCCCAACTGGGGCAACAAACGATCCGAGGAACATATATAGGCGATCATGTCACAGCCCTTTAAGGCTGCCACGCGCGCAGGCTCCCAATAGGTATCGTCGTAACAAATAATCATCGTGATACGACCGAGCTCAGTCTCAAAAACGGGGTAGCCGGTATTGCCGGGTACGAACCACAACACATCAGAGGGGTTCAGGCCATTTTTAC
>JBILJA010000128.1:0-6528 GCA_044368775.1 Burkholderiaceae bacterium | reverse complement strand
ATTATTTTCTTGATTGCGCCTCAACCATCATTCTCTAGCGCCATTAAAAAACGCCCCTCGGGGCGTTTTTTGTTCTTCAGGCATTAAGTTCTGAGTATCAATCAGGCTTAATATTGTTTTCCTTGATCACTTTGGACCAGCGCGCCATTTCGGATGCCGTGAACTTGCCCAAGGCTTCAGGCGAGCTCGCCTTTAAGTTCATTCCAAGCGTCTCGGTCAACTGCTTGTTGACATCAGGCTGCTTGGTGATCTTGACGATCTCGGCATTGAGCTTGTCGATAATGGCTTTGGGCGTTCCGGTAGGTGCGTAAATCGCCCACCAAGCTTCAGCTGAAAAGCCTTTATAACCAAGCTCGGCCATCGTCGGTACATCAGGCAAGGACGCTGCACGTGTTTCACCCGTCACAGCGAGTGCACGCATTTTTCCGTTGCGGATGTGGTTGCCCAACACCGCGACTGAACCGATGCCACCGTCGATCTGGCCACCCATGATGTCGATAGACATTGGACCACCGCCCTTGTAGGGGATGTGGACAACTTTGAAGTTACCGTCTTTCTGCAACAGCGTCATCGCCAGATGACCCAAGCTACCACTTCCAACTGAACCGTAGCTCACGGTATCAGGCTTGGCTTTAGCCGCCTTCACGTAATCGCCGAAAGTTTTATAGGGCTTGGACGGTGCAGTCGCAAACGCCATTGGAGCTGTACCCACCAACATCACTGGCGTCAGATCCTTGAGTGTGTCAAAGGGTATCTTGGGCAGCAAGTATGGATTAGTCGCATGCGTATCAAACACGAATACAAAGGTGTAGCCATCGGCAGGCGCCTTGGCGACGTAACCTGTCCCGATCGAGCCCGAAGCGCCTGTGCGGTTCTCAACAATAAACTGCTGACCGAGTGCTTCGGATAACTTCGCCGCAAACAAACGCGCCAGAGGATCAACAGAACCTCCTGGAGGAAAGGGCGAAACAAAAGTCACGGGCTTGACCGGCCACTGCTGTGCCGAAGCGATCGGTGAGGCAGCCACTGCCAACACACCAAGCGCCAAACCAATATTACGAATGAGTTTATTCACCACAGTTCACTCCTTGCTCAAATGAATTTGAAAGCGCTATCAGCTTTCGCGATTTGGTAGTTTATACCGATAGGCACACCGAGCACCCCCCTATAAACCCTAAGTTATTGCGGTTATTGGCTTCACATTGATTGAGACGTTCAAACCAACTTTTCCAAACTTTTTGCAAATACGACGGTCTTATTCACAAAAGCTTCGTGATTGTTTTCAATCTCATCAAGCTCGTAGAGATAATTCACCATCAGACTACTAGATTGGGCCACGCCCTTTTTAGACAAGTCCGCCGCCCAATTAATGTTGTAGAGCTGAGCGCCATTGGAGAGGTGAAACTTCGCCACCGCATCACCTTCGCGCGTGCATGTCTCTTGCGTGAGATAAATAAAACATAATCTCATCAATGCCGCTTTTTCCGCTTCGCTCACCGTTGCACTGGACCAGCCGGAAGCCAGCACTTTAGACCAAGACTGTCCTCTCGCGCGCAGCAACTTAAAGGCATCTTCAACCTTGGTCCGCTTAATAGGAGTCAGATCAAACTGCTCAATCTTGACGCCTGAATCCAACCATTTCGTAAAACCCGGAATGGGCGATAAAGTACAAAACGTTTTAACGGAAGGAATCTCTTGTTGAATTTTTTCAGCCACGCGTTTAATCAAGAAGTTACCTAAAGACACGCCTTTTAAACCCGGCTGGCAATTGCTAATTGAATAAAAAATGGCCGTCTTGAACTTCTTTGCATCAATGGCGAGTGCTTTTTTATCAAGCAAAGGACCTACTTCCCGAGCAATAGTCGGGACCAGTGCAACCTCAACAAAAATCAGTGGTTCGCCCGGTAGCTGAGGATGAAAAAAAGCAAAGCATTTTCGATCTGGTTGCAAGCGACGACGCAGATCGTCCCAACCATCAATCGCATGGACTGACTCATGTTTGATAATCTTTTCTAACAGAATCGCTGGCGAAGACCAGGTGATTTCATGAAGCTCCAAAAATCCGGGATTGAACCAGGAACTAAAGACGTGCTGAATATCTGAATCGACTGACTTGAGTTCTGGATGCGCTTTCAAATGCCCAAGCAAACGCTCACGCATCTGAACAATGGCATGCGTTCCTCCAGGTGCGCGATTTAAACGTCTCAACAACTCTTGTCGCGCAGGCTCTACCGTACGGAACAAACTAATTAAGCTGGCATGGCCTGGCTGGTCGGCATAGCGTTGAGCCGCCGCAAGCACTGCAACAGGATCAGGATTAAAGCGCAGCGCCATAAATTCAAAAAAACTTAATTGCTCTGCACGATCGAGCGATCCAAAGGTTTCGAGCAGCTTAGTCGCGATGCTTTGGGCATTGGCCTCGCCCTTTTCAGACAATAAATTCAGGGCTGTTTTTTGGGCGACCTCGAGCGATCGACCTCTCATAAACCTTTCAAACATAAGGGAATTCTCCAGGTTGAATCCCAATTCTGCATGGGTCGTGCCATTAGACACGCTATTCAATATACATTTAATCTAAAATTGCGCGTTTAGAGACAATCCAGCCCAAATCATTCATATCCATAATAATGACAAAGACCTCCTTCGCCCGACAGCTCACCGTGCTTTTCTCGATGCTTGCTGTGACACTGTCCCTCAACGCGCAATCCCCTTCCGGTTCAGTCGCCGCACCTGCAGCGACTCCCGCTCTCTCTGCAGCGCAACTTCAGGATTTAGCGACGCTACTCACCGGCAAAGAGCCTGCTTCAGGCCTGCCAAACGCGATTCGTGACAATCTAAAGTGGAAAATCTACACCCAAGAGGTGCAGAACAACTGGGCCGAGTACACACAAAAAATCGGTGTGCCGATGGAAAACTGGGCCAAACAGCACATCAACGATAGCGCTGACACTATTTTCTACCCCTTTTCGGGCCCAGACTTCACAACCGTTTATCAGTTGTTTCCTGAGGCCAAACGTTATGTGATGGTGGCGATGCAGCATGCCGGTCGTCCAATGAATTTGGGCGGCTACTCCCCCCTGATTACCGACCAAAGTCTCGAACAGCTGATCTCTGCTTGGCAGCTCTACGGAACACATGGCTTTTTTGTAACGTCCTACCTTGAGCGTTACTTTTACGCCAGCCAGGGAAAGATCGGCGCTAGTACCTTCATCGCCATTTTTCTCAAACTCCAGGGCTTTGACATTGAGCGCGTGACCCCGATCAGAGTCAACGCTCAGAGCGAGGTCGAAGAACTCTCGTCAGACACGCCCGTTTGGAACTCCGTGCGATTTAACGCAACTAAAAACGGCAAACCCATCGTTTTAGACTATCTCAGGATGGACCTCTCCAATGAGGGTTTACAAGCGGCTCCACAAAACATCAAGTTTGTTCAACAGATGTCAGTCAACCCCACCTTGTTTAAAGCGGCCTCACACCTTCCTCAAAACGCCAACTTCAACATCATCGCACGCGCTGTTTCAGAGCGCTCGCCTTTGATCGTGCAGGATGAGACCGGGATCAGCTATACACCGCTGAGCCAACAGTTCGACACTACGCTGTTTGGTAAATTCACGATCCCACATCATGCGTTCCTGAGCTATCAAGCCGACCTCATTCGCGCCTATGCCGAACGTACAGACATCCAGCCTTTAAATTTTCGTGTGGGTTATTACAAAGATGGCAATTACGTGCTGATGGTGGCGCGACGCAAAAAGTGAAGGCCTTGAATACTTAAGTGAGCGGATCATCGAGAAACGACCTCGCCCTAAGCGTGACGACCAACGTATCACGCCAGCCGCTTTCATCGGTGGGTTGGATCGGTGTCGTTTCGTGGATGACGCGCTCATCGTCGAGCAAGAGCACCGACCACGGCTCCGCTAGAGTAAAACGCTGACCGAACGGAGTGTTCATTTCAAACACCCTCGTTTCACCGCCTTTGATGTGATGTCGACCCACTAGAAACACTGCGACCAAATGCACGCCATCTCGGTGCGCACCCTCGGGGGTCGGGCGACCGATACCGCCGGCCGTGTCGATGCGAAACTGATGCGCTTCAGTAAACCAAGTTTGGGGACCATGCATTTCGGTTGCGACATGCCCTAAAAATCTAAGGAGTGCTAGCCAAGCAGGCGCCTGGGAGATCTGTGTGTCAACCGGTTCGAACCAACGGTGCATGCCGCCGTGCAAAGCATTATAGGATAGAGGCTGCCAATGCGCACGATGGGCCACTGCAGTGACCTGCTCAGCATCAATCTCGTAGCTACCATGACGTCGAAAGCGATAACGCCCGCCGTCCTTTAGATATTGATCGGGTGCGAGCGATGCCCAGCTTTTTTCGAGCGCATTGAGTCCAACCAAATGGGCTCCGCTCAGCTCAACGACGCTTTGTGCACTCAATACTGCGAAACCCTGCCGCTTGATCGTGGCGCTTAAGTCGCTCGCCTGGGTCAATGGCGGCTGCAGCATTTGAATAGACATCTCAATCCAGGGTATGCGCGCCTAAGTGTTGGCGCTTGGCTCTTCGGGTGTCGGAGCCGGGGCATCGAAACACATTTTTTCGCCGTCCCAACGTTGACCACACCAGCATACCCCTTCCTCGTTAATGATGCAGGTACCTGAGCCACAACATCTTTGGTCTTCTTGCATGGTGATCCTTTAGAGAAAACTAGCGAGGACGGGCCGGTTGACCAAGACAGGCCGTATGACGACTGCCATCGTTCATTTCAGCAGGACGTCTCACGGCATGTTTTGTGTGTCGTCCTGTTACCCGTTCTCGCCACAGTTTAAAGGAAGAAGCTCTGAGTTCAGCGCGCATCAGCGCAATCACTTGGGACTCACGCAAACCAAACTGAAGCGCAATCGCTTCAAAGGGCGTACGATCTTCCCAGGCCATCTCGATGATTCTTGAGATCTCGCTCGGTGTTCGCATAGTCTTCATCATGTTCCAGAGCGCCCAGCGCCAAGGTATCCAATACAGGCTTGAAATCGTCCGCAGTCAGCGCCCAGTCCAGAGCCAAGTCAACATCCCCTGGATTGCCCAATAACTTGAAGAGTGGGACGGCTTTCAAAAACTCATTTTTGATATGTTCGTACTCGGCTTCTAACCACGCTGTGACATGCCCCTGATCGTTGGGCTCGGCGGGAGGCAACTCAGACCCTCCAAAGATCGACACGACATCCCAAACACTCAAACTCGTCAAATCACCGTCAAAGCGATGCCCGCCGCGAGGCCCGCGATTTGACTTCAGTAGCTCTATCGTACGCAAACCTTTCAGCAAGTTTTCCACGTAAGACACAGACAGCCCCAGATGACGGGCGAGGTCCTGTGTCGTCAACGCCTCACCGCTTGGTAACCCGGCTAGGAGTACGACAAGGCTCAGAGCATGCTTGGATTCGTTGGCGCTCATTTTTAATCCTTTGTCCTGTGACGAATAGATTCAGAACCTTCAATATACGTCAAATATCGATTTATTCCACTCAAAATCTATATCAATAGCTCACTAATGAATAAAAATATGCTGTAATCTATTCAATATCTATTCAAACATTATCTTTGTTGAGAGACCCATGGTCACAAGTACAAGAAACATCAGCTATCGGATCGGAACCATTTCCAAACTGGCTGGCATTCCCGTTCCGACATTGAGAGTTTGGGAGTCTCGCTATGCAGCCTTTACGCCTCTCAAAACCGAAGGCCAGCATCGCATGTATGGCGAAGAGGACCTCCTGCGCGCAACGCTCTTAAAGCAGTTGTGCGATGAAGGGCACGCAATCAGTAGCATTGCGAATCTGGATATCCATGCACTGAGCCAACTCCACAACAAACACCGCCACGTTGGCGCATTTGAAGCTCAGCAAAAGAACATGCAGAGCGTAAAAATGGCGGTGATTGGGTTGGCGCTAGCAGGACGGATCGAGTCTAAAAATTTCTCGTCTAGTTTGCTTGGTAGCAGTATTGAAGTCACCAATATCTACGCGGATTTCGAAGCCGCTCAAAACGCTCCTTTTGAACAACCCGCGGAAATCTTGCTGCTTAAAGTCAATACGCTGCATGAAATTGTCATCCGCGACATTCAACGCATCACCGCTAAGAACACGATCACGAAAGTCATCGTGCTCTACAACTACGGTCGGGATCAAGTCGCGCAGGCGATGCGCACGGCCGGGATGCTGGTGAGACGCGAACCGCTCACCGACTACGAACTGGCTGAACTGATTCGCTCTGTTCTCAATGTCGATGCGAACCACGCCTTAAGTGAAATCACTCCCAGCTCGATGATTCCGGCACGTAAATACTCTGACGAAACGCTCGCGCGGGTCGCGGGTATCTCAACCAATGTTTTATGCGAATGCCCTCGCCACGTGGCGGAAATCATCGCCCAACTCGCGAGCTTTGAGCAGTACAGTCAGGAATGTTTGAATAAAAGTGCTGAAGATGCGCATCTGCACGCGTATCTCACCTCGGTCTCTGGCTCAGCTAGAGCGCTC
>JBILJA010000024.1:0-22605 GCA_044368775.1 Burkholderiaceae bacterium | reverse complement strand
CCAGTCAGGAGTCTGTGCTGACGTTGTCAACGCAAGTCAAAACGAAGAATACCGAGTCGGTTGCCGCGCCAAAGGCTTCGCCGTTGCGCGCGGCGCTACGCCATTCAGGTTTTTGGGGCTTGGCCCAAGCATTTTTCTTTACTTCGGTCGTAGTCTATACGGTCTTGGTACAAATGATCGCGTATCTGGTGTCGACAGGTTTTACACCGATTGAGGCAGCAAGCGCCTTCGGTTTTGCCGGTATTTTGTCCGTGCTCGGCGTGGGTTCGGCCGGACGCCTTGCCGATGTGCTGGGTGCGAGACGGACCGCGACACTGACCTTCACCTGTACAACGCTCGGGCTCGCCAGTTTGTTGGCGCTGAGCTACTTTCCCTCCCACTGGTTTTTAATGTCGTTTGTGGCGTTTTTTGGCATTGCGCAAGGAGCGCGTGGACCCATCATTTCTGGTTTGTGCTCCAAACTGTTCCCGGGGCCCGGTTTGGCTACCATTTATGGTGTGACCTATGCATGTATGTCCGTCGGAGCTGCTTTTGGCGCCATGATGTCCGGCTTTTTATACGACTGGACGGGGGGTTATCAGGCGAGCATCATTTTTTCTATGTTAAATGTCATTCTGGCGGTTTCTCCTTTTTGGGTTTATCGGGAACTTAGAAAATTTGGATGAGTTATGGACATGATCAAATCACTTTGGATAATGTTGCTGTCAGTCAGTACAGCCTTGTTTGTGTTACCTGCACACAGTTCAGCCCTAAGCGATGCGCTCAATGATGGTCAGCATGTGTTGATGATTCGACATGCTGACGCACCCGGGTTTAGTGATCCTCCTGAATTGAAAATTGGCGACTGTTCAACGCAACGAAATTTGGGAGAACTCGGTCGCAAGCAAGCACAAGCCTTGGGTGTCTGGCTAAAACAGCAAGGGATCGTTTCTGCTGACGTGTTGAGCAGTCCCTGGTGCCGTTGCGTGGATACAGCGACCTTGCTTGCAAAAGGCCCGGTTACGGTCGCGCCGGCACTCGGTTCGTTTTTTCGCAATATGAGTGACTCAGAATCACAGACGGTTGCGCTGAGAACCTTGTTGGCGCAGCGTATCAAGTCTACAGCCAATACGACCAAACCTCACAAACCCTTGATCCTGGTGACGCATCAAGTCAATATTTCAGCGTATGCAGGTGAAGCCGTGGGTCAAGGAGGTGCGATGCTAGTCAAGGTCGATGCCCGTGGGCACTACGTTTCCCATCAGGTGATTCCAACGCCAAAGTTTTAATTGAGTCCAACCAAGCGCAGTCGGGTCTAATTACGGCGATAATGACGATTCTATTGAGCCAGTATTAAGGGGCAGGGTCGGCATGACCGAGCAAACAATTTATTTGTGGAAAGCGTTTTTTCTTGGAATCGTAGAGGGCCTGACTGAGTTTTTACCCATTTCAAGTACTGGGCATTTGATACTGATCGGTGATTGGATCAACTTTGAGTCAAACGAGGCCAAAGTCTTTGAAGTGGTGATCCAGTTAGGTGCGATTCTCGCGGTCATGTGGATCTTTCGAGTACGACTGTTTCAACTAGTCCGTGGCAGCTTGCACCGAGACCCAGTAGAACTCGCTTTTACGCGTAATTTATTGATTGCCTTTTTACCGGCGGCGATTGTCGGTGTTTTATTCATTAAAGCCATCAAGGCCTTATTCTTTCATCCTGGCGTTGTCGTCGTGACTTTAGTGCTAGGTGGGTTGATTATGCTTTGGGTCGAGCGGCGTCGTCCCGCCAACATTGCAGACGCACCCTCGAATCAAGTCCAGACGCTTGAACAAATCACTTGGAAACAAGCCTTGATTGTGGGCTGTGCGCAATGTCTCGCGATGATCCCTGGCACCTCGCGTTCCGGTGCGACGATTATTGCTGGCATGATCTCGGGTATTCAGCGTAAAACAGCGACTGAGTTTTCCTTTTTCCTTGCGATGCCGACCATGTTGGCGGCAGCTGGCTATGATTTATTTAAGCATATAGATTTGCTGACGCAGCAAGATATGCTTGCGATTGCAGCAGGTTTTTTGAGTGCCTTTCTGAGTGCCCTTTTTGTGGTGCGCGCCATTTTGGTGTTTGTATCGCGTCATACCTATCGAGCGTTCGCCTGGTACCGGATCGCCTTGGGTCTGGTGGTCGGTATTTGGCTTTGGATCTAATCATTTATATTGTAGTTTTATCCAATAATAAAGGAGAGTGAGGATGCGGTTATTTAGCTATCAAGACAAGAGCAATCAAAAACGTGTGGGCGTACTCAAAGCAGTTGGTTCGCAGGAGTTTATTGACCTCGCCGCGACGGACGCGACACTCCCCAAGAGTTTATTGGAGATTATTTCCACACCAGGCGCGATGGCCCGCGCCAAGCAATCGGCGCAAAGTGCTGGCGCTGTCGTGCAATCCCTCAAGGATGTGCGTTTTATTCCTCTCATTGACCGTCCGAGCAAGATTGTGTGCTTGGGGTTGAATTACGCTGATCACGCAGCCGAGGGTGGTCATGCGCGTCCTGAGTATCCAAGCTTTTTTATGCGTGGACCGAGCTCGATGGTCGGGCACCTGGAGCCCCTCGTTCGCCCTAAGGTCTCGGACAAATTTGATTTTGAAGCCGAGCTCGCTTTTGTGGTGGGAAAGTCCGCTCGTCACTTAACGGCTGCCAACGCCTTGGAATACGTTGCCGGCTATAGCGTCTTTAATGACGGTAGTTTGCGCGACTATCAGCGCAAGTCGACACAGTGGACGATCGGTAAAAACTTTGATGCGACCGGTGGCTTTGGCCCTTGGTTAGTGACCCCCGACGAATTGCCACCGGGTGCAGACGGCTTGCGTATTCAGTCGCGCCTAAACGGTCAGATTATGCAGGATGCCAACACCAAGAGCTTTTTGTGGGGTGTGGTTGAAACCTTGGTATTGATCACTGAGTGCATGACGCTGGAGCCCGGTGATGTGGTCATTACTGGCACGCCGGCTGGTGTGGGCTATGCCAGAAAGCCACCCGTGTTTATGAAGCATGGTGACATCATGGAAGTGGAAATTGAAGGTGTCGGCTTGTTGAGTAATCCTGTTGTAGACGAGAAATAATAAAAAAGGAGACACTGCGGTGTCTCCTTTTTTAACGCTCACACATCTCACATCATAGTCAGCCTAAACAACGCCCTGGGCCTGGAATTTAGCGATTTCATCAGCGGTATACCCAACCTCTGACAACACTTCTTGAGTGTGTTCACCCCATTGTGGTGCGGTAGTGACGACATCGGCAGGTGTACGACTCAACGTGGCAGGCTGGGTGATAAACCCTTTTTCTTTGCCTGCTTTGTCTTTGACCATTTTCGAGATGTTCGCTTGTTTGATGTGCTTGTCCGCGAACATCTGAGGTACGTTATAGACAGGACCGGCAGGTACGCCTGCATTGTTGAGGGCTTCAACCCAATATTCGACGGTATTGTTTTTAAAGACTTCACTCAACAGCTTATTGCAGCGTGTACGATTCACTGTACGGGTTTTTTCATTCGCAAAGTCAGGATCGGCGATCCACTCTGTTTTTTGTACCAGTTCGCATAATCGAACCCAATTACCTTGACCTGAGGCGCCGAGGTTAAAGGCGCCATCGCTTGCCTCAAATAAGCCCATGGGCGTAGAAGTGGGGTGATCGTTACCCGCTTGACCGGCGACATCACCCTCATTGAGGTAACGCGCGGCTTGAAAGTCCATCATCGCGATTTGAGCGTGCAGGAGCGAGGCATGCACCCACTGACCCTTGCCTGAGCGCTCACGTTCCAGCAACGCCGTTAGAATGCCGATGCCGGCGTAAAGGCCTGCACTCATGTCCGCGACAGCCAGACCGGCGCGCACGGGTCCTTGGCCTGGAATGCCCGTGACGGACATCAGGCCACCCATGCCTTGCATGATCTGGTCAAAGCCTGGGCGTGAGGCGTAGGGGCCTTCTTGTCCAAAGCCAGAAATACTAGCCAGGATGATGCGAGGATTGACCTTGGCCAAAGACTCATAATCGATACCAAGCTTCTTTTTGATATCGGGGCGCCAGTTTTCGACCACAACGTCTGCGGTTTTGACGAGACGCATCATAATTTCCAGAGCGCCAGGTTTTTTTAAATTGAGGGTCATCGCCCGCTTGTTGCGGTTGAGGTTTTGAAAATCCCCTCCTTCGCGATTGCCGGCAAACATCCCTTCGTTGGGGTCTACGCCTTTTGGGGGCTCGATACGAATGACATCCGCGCCGAAGTCGGCCAGCAGACGAACACAGTTCGGACCTGCGCGCACGCGCGACATATCGAGAACACGAAGATTTGACAGCGCGGATGAAGCCTGGATTTTGGACATGGTTTTTTTTAGGTGATGAAAAGGACTTCCTGTTTTATATGTTGCTTTGAGAATTATTGCAAGAGATACTAGGCGGGTTAAAAAGATAATGACAACGATGACCTAAAAGGACTGATATGGCTGAGTTATTGATTACTAAAGATGCAGCGGTTGGAACGATTACGATTTCCAATCCCAACAAAATGAATGCAATGTCTGTTCAGATGTGGATGGATTTACCTAAAGCCATTCGAGCCTTTGATGCGGATCCTGAGGTTCGCGTGATCGTCATCACTGGCCAGGGCGAAAAGTCTTTCGTATCGGGCGCGGATATTTCTCAGTTCGATACCATGCGCAGCTCACCTCAAACGCAAAAAGACTACGAAGACGCAGTGGCGGATTCGATGATTGCACCCCTTAAATGTTCTAAGCCCATCATTGCAAAAATTCGTGGTTTTTGTTTTGGTGGTGGATTGGGTCTAGCCGCTGCTTGTGATATCCGGATCTGTTCGGATAACTCAACGTTCAGAATGCCGGCCGCACGTCTGGGTTTGGGATATGGACATACGGGTATTAAACGCTTCGTGGACGTGATTGGTTTGGCCAATGCCACGGATATTTTTGTGACTGCGCGCCGCTTTGATGCTGCGGATGCTTTGCGCATGGGTTTCGTATCGCGGGTGTGTTCGGTTGGGGAGATCGATGACGTTGTCGCTCAGTACACACAGGCGATTGCTGAAAACGCGCCTCTTACCGTCGCAGCGAGTAAGTTCATCGTTCGTACGGTCTGTGCGCATGCTGCCGAGCAGGATCTTGCGCGCGCCGAAGAAATGGTCAAAATCTGTTTCGCCAGCGATGACTTCAAGGAAGGGCGCGCCGCTTTTATGGAAAAGCGTCCGGCCCAATTCAAAGGTCGTTGAGCAAACCGCAGGCGCCGATCAGGTCTGGTCTCTTTTTGGAAATTGCATCAACAAGATCGCGACACCATCAGGACCAGCGCTGATGGTCGGTGCGGCTTGGTCTGGCGTGACAAAGACCAGCGACCGTTCGAATGCTTGCTGCCCGTTGATCTGACATTGGCCGCGCATGACGAGCCAGTATTGACCTCGACCGGTGGCCGGGGCTGGACCGCTGATGGACGCCTCTCCAGTAGTCTGAAACAGGGTGGACAGTAGACCATCGTCCTCGGGCGCCACGATCGTCTGTGATAAAACGCCATCGATCTGCTTAGGACCGTCGACATCGCCGATCAGAGCCGGAATCGCACCAAGGCCATGTCGGTAGGCTTTAGTACGTCCTTTGAGTGCTTCTCGATGCTCGGGCATCCAACGTGCACCAGGATCCCAGCCATTACGCAGGGTGTAGTACTCGACACCGGTGTGATCGGCATGAATCGGCGCATAGGGTGTAAAAGCCATGGCGTAATGAACCGTCAAGCCTTCGATAGGCTTGATCCCAAACTTGCCTTCGCCGGAGATGAAAACCTGAAACTGATCGGCTTGGTGATAGTGGCCGGGAATCATACTGTTGGCGCCTTGCTCAACGAGAAAGGCAATCGGTTCGAGTGGTGGCGGAAAAGCTTCGGGTGTCCGTGCGGGCAGGCCTTTTGCACGCCGTTCAACGGAATTAATACCGACATACGATGAGATCCACGTATCCGTTCCATTGGGTAAACGGTAGTGGTGGCGTTCGTTACGTGCCTGCTCTTGCGTGACAACAGTTGTCATGGTTGAAAGATCTCCGACATGAATATTTAAAAGGTTTGCGCCGCGAGGCGAAAGCTTTCTGGAATCGCAACGGGTCGCTGAGATGCGCGGTTGACGCAGACATGGACGAACTGACCTTGTGCAGCCGCCTCGTCAGACTCGTCATTAAAGACGGCGACTTCGTAAGCGATCGAACTGCGACCCATGCGACCGACGCGCACGCCCACTTGAATGATTCCGGGTGAGGATACTTGACGCAAATATCGACACTCTGAAGCGACCACGAGCGTTTGATATTCACCCGCCAAGACCGAACGCATGGCATGGTGCATGAGAAAGCCATCGACTGCTGTGTCAAAAAATGAGTAGTAATGGGCATTGTTGATGTGACCATAGGAATCGTTATCCGCCCACCGCAGGGTGATCATTTCAAAAAAATTGAAATCATTTTTTGAATAAGGGCCAGATCGTTGCGTATCAGGAGTTTGTTCGCTCATTGCAATATTCTAAAGTCGTCAATTAAGTGGGTCGGTATTTCGTGGAGATCATGCATAGCGCGATAAACACGCTTAAACCCAAACTCCAAGAAAGCCAAAGCACATTCGATCCCCAGTCGGTCAGTGCGAGGCCAAATAAAAATGGCGCTGCGGCTTGCGCGAACTTGGAGGGCATCATCAACCAGCCTTGCCGTTGTCCATAGCCCTTTGTACCAAAAATTGCGAGTGGTAGGGTCCCTCGGGCAATGATCAGAATGCCATTTCCAATGCCGTGCAGCACTACGAAAATCATAGCAAAGGGGGCGCCAAAGACGAGCAGCAGAGCCCCACCAATCGGGTGGGTGAGCGCGGCCAGCCGTGTGCTAACCAGTGGGTGCCATCGCCGCATAAAAAAGAAATCGATGAGTCGGCCGAGCACCTGAGAGGGGCCAACCAACGAGCCGATGGTAAAGGCTAAGGCCAGAGGGACACCCATGCCCTCCAGCATCCGGGGCATGTGAATCATTAATCCCATGCCGACAAAGGCGTTGGCGGCAAAGATAAACGCCAGTAAAAAGGTGGTGTATTTGCTAGGAATTGGGGCAGGCTCAGTTGGAATGGGTGCGGCGACAGGTAGGGCGGCAGAGGCCTCTTGCTTGGCGGTTTCTGCCTTGAGAGCAAGCTCGGCGCTTGGGCTGAGTGGGCTGGGCAAAAGGGCATTGAGGGGTAAACCGACCAATATATGGACACCGGCCCAAAACCAGCAGACGCCACTCCAGCCTAGTTTGGATTCGACGTATACGGAAACCGTCCACGCCACAAGGCTAGCAAAGCCGGCAATGAGCGTCACGCCGGTAATCGGGTTGCGTGAGCTCTTGCCAAAGAGGCGCACAATGGCCGAAAAAGCGACTTCGAAGAGTCCAGTCGCCATACCGAGCCCAAGGACCGCGTAGCCCAATAGGACGCTCCACATACCCTCGGCAAAGCCTAGAAAGGTCAAGCCAAGCGCGAAGATCAGATTGGACGACATCAGAACGGGGCGGCCGCCAAAGCGATCCACCATCTTGCCTGCCAAAGGGCCTACTAGGGCCGATACGCCTAACGCGATGGAGAAGCCTGCGAACAGGATCGCAGGGGCGAGTCCGAGATCTCGGCTGGCGGGGATCGCGATGACGGCAGGGAGATAATGTGCACCGGCGCTGGCAATCACTTGAGCCGCGCCAGTGACGGTGACGGCACGATAAATGCGGGAGGACATGCGGTTGTCTTGTCTGTCTCAGGGTTATTTTTACTAATTATCCACTTTAAATGACTTTTCTACTCTCCGCCAAGGCGAGGTTGTGCGATTGGGTGCCAAGCTTTAAGCTTAAGCAACCCTTTTTTTTCTGTGAGCCCCCCATGAGCCGTCAGCAAGCCATTGATTTAGCCACCGCCTATTTTGATCAAGGGCAGTTTCAAGCCACCCTCGAGCGTCGGGTCGCCATTCCAACGGAAAGTCAGGAACCAGGAAAAATTCCAGTGCTGACCTCCTATCTCACTGAGGAGCTGTCGCCGCTGTTGGTGAAGCTTGGCTTCGCTTGCAAAATCGTACCGAATCCCATTGAGGGCGGTGCACCCTTTTTAGTCGCGAGTCGTACCGAGCCCGAAGCAAACTTTACGGTACTGACCTACGGACATGGTGACGTGGTGCGCGGCTATGCGCCGCAATGGCATGAGGGGCTGGCGCCTTGGACCTTGAGTATTCGCGGTGACCGCTGGTATGGCCGCGGCACGGCGGATAACAAGGGTCAGCACACCATCAACCTCGCCGCGCTCGAGCAAGTCATCACCGCGCGACAGGGCAAGCTGGGCTACAACGTGACTTTGCTGATCGAAATGGGTGAGGAAATGGGCTCGCCTGGTTTGCGTGAAATGTGCGCGCTTCACGGTGATTTACTCAAGGCCGATTTATTTCTCGCATCGGATGGTCCGCGTGTCTCTGCATCACGCCCAACACTGTTCCTCGGTTCCCGCGGTGCCTTCAATTTTGAATTACGCTTGAATGTGCGTGAGGGTGCTCATCACTCCGGTAACTGGGGTGGTTTGCTGAAAAACCCAGGTATCCGTCTGGCGCATGCGATCGCCTCGATGGTCGATCCAAAAGGTCGGATTTTGGTGCCCAAGCTGTTGCCCAGTTCCTTGCCAGACAATGTCCGTCGCGCCTTGGCCAATATCCAAGTGGGGGGTGGCCCCAATGACCCAGAGATCGATCCTGACTGGGCTGAGCCTGGCCTGACGCCGACCGAGCGCGTTTTTGCCTGGAATACGTTTGAAACCTTGGCCTTTAAAACAGGCAATCCCGATGCGCCCGTTAATGCGATTCCGGGTTATGCCGTGGCTTTCTGTCAACTACGCTATGTCGTAGGCAGTGATAATGAAAACTTTTTAAAGCACATCCGTGAGCACCTCGATGCCCATGGCTTTACCGATGTCGAGGCCAAGCCTAGTCGTGGGGAAGCCGCCGAAGCCACACGCCTCGATCCTGATAACGCTTGGGTGAAAATGGCTGCGGCTTCTATCACCCAGACCACGGGCAAAGAAGTTGATGTGCTGCCAAACCTTGGTGGTACTTTGCCCAACGACGCGTTTTCGAAAATACTGGCGCTGCCGACTGTCTGGGTGCCACATTCCTATGCGGCTTGCTCGCAGCACGCACCGAATGAACACATGCTCGGTTCGGTGGCGCGCGAGTCCCTGCAGTTGATGGCGGGCTTGTTTTGGGATCTGGGTGACAAGGGCGCCAAGATCGCAGCGTAAGAGGTCGTCACAATCGCACCGCAGGTTTCAATCTATCTGGAGTTGTAAAAGATGAGCACACAATTTGATTTACTAATTAAAAATGCCATCGTGATCGACGGCACTGGTGCAGACCGCTTTAAGGGCGACATCGGCATTAATGGTGACCGCATCGCCAAAATTGGTGATCTCGCGGGTTGCACAGGTAAGCAGGAAATCGATTTAAAGGGGCAAGTTGCTGCACCAGGTTTTATCGATGCGCATACCCACGATGATCGCATGATGCTGTCGAGTCCTGAGATGACGCCAAAGGTCAGCCAAGGCGTGACCACGATTATTGGTGGCAATTGTGGCGTTTCGCTAGCGCCTATGCCACGACCGATCCCAGATCCTGTGACGCCGCCCCTTAACTTGCTCGATGATGAAGGGCATTGGTTTAAATTTCGTAGCTTTACTGAGTATCTGGACGCGTTGCGCGCCGAACCTTCAACGACAAATCGCGCGATGCTCGTGGGTCATACAACCTTGCGGGTCGCGACCATGGATGATTTAGAAAAGCCCGCAACGCCCGCTCAAATAGATCAAATGCGAGAGCTTGTAGTCGAGGCCATGCAGGCCGGCGCGATCGGTGTTTCGACAGGTTTGTTCTACGAGCCCGCGGTCGCGGCACCGACCGAGGAAGTCATCGAGATTTGTCGTCCTTTGAAAAAATACAACGGCTTGTATTGCACGCACATGCGTGACGAAGCCGATGGTGTCATGGATTCCCTCGAAGAGACCTTTCGTATCGGTCGCGAAGTCGGCGTCCCGGTGGTGATTTCCCACCACAAAGTTATTGGCGCTAACAATTATGGGCGCTCGGATGAAACGCTTGAGTTTATTCGCAAGAGCATGGCCAAGCAGCCGATTTGTCTGGACTGTTATCCCTACGCGGCAGGTTCGACTGTCTTGTCGATGAGTCGTGCCGAAAACTCGGCACGCGTCATCGTCACGTGGTCGAAAACCTTGCCTGAATACGCAGGTCAGGATCTCGACAAGATCGCCGCAAAAATGGGTGTGACGCAAGCCGAAGCAGTCGAGCGACTCTTACCCGCCGGGGCGATTTATTTCCGCATGGACGAGGGCGATGTCCAGAAAATCATGAAGTTCGGTCCCACAATGATTGGTTCGGATGGCTTGCCCCACGATACTTCGCCGCATCCGCGCTTGTGGTCGACGTTTCCACGCGTGCTTGGCCACTATCGCCGTGGTCTAGGCCTGTTCACCCTCGAAACAGCCGTGCACAAGATGACGGGTCTGACGGCCGTGAACTTTGGGTTGACGGATCGCGGTGTCTTGAAAGAAGGCGCCTTCGCAGACTTGACGTTATTTAACGAAGAAACTATCGACGAAGTCGCGACGTATGACAACCCGATTGCCATGGCGCGCGGTATCAATACGGTGATCGTGAATGGCGCGGTGGTGTGGGATCAGGGCAAGGCCACTGGCGCGCGACCTGGACGTGTGCTGTCTCGTCCAGTCAATTAACACACTCTAGGACATTACGTATGACCACGCCACTGCCGACACTCGATCCATCCCAACTTGCCAGAGCGATCAGTTTGCTGGACGAAGAGTGGTTACAGCATGATCCCGATCTTGGTCCTGTGATGCCTTTGGTGCTCGGCCGAGGTGTCGGACAGGATTGGCACAAGGCTGGGACCTTTCGGCATCACTTGATTGGCGTGACGCGAACGTTGACCTTGTGGCAGCAGCCTAAACATGTGCGTCAACTTGGGCTCTTGCATAGCGTGTACGGAAACGCGCATGTGGATTTGATGAAGTTTGATCCCAAGAGTGAGCGTGGGAGGCTGCAAGAAGCCGTCGGTGAAGATGCTGAGCGTTTGATCTATTTGTTTTGTGTGATGTCGCGCATCGAGTTTTTGGGTGAGCTATTCAAAGGCAACCTTAAGAGCGATGGTAGTCTGACTATCACGCTACACGGTGCGCCTTTTATGTTGCCCGCCCGCGATGTCGCGGCTTTCATTGTCGTGAGCATGGCCGATATTTGCGAGCAATGGTATAGCTGGCAAGATGACATCTACATGGGTTATCCGGACTACAAACCACAGCCTGCTCAACAACACTGGGCGGCCGCCTTGTGGCCGGGTCCGATGCGACCCACGACGTATCGCTGGGGACAGATTTCACGTTTAGGCAATTATCTCCAACAGCCCGGATTGAAGAATCAGTTACCACAGCCTCCCGTATTTGATCATGGCAGACAAGTGATGGCACCTGGTGACGAAGCGGCGGCTGCGGCCTTGTATTGGTCGGTGATGCAACAAAGTCAACCACTCATGTCATCGACTGCTACAGCGGCGGTACTCGAGCAGGCGATTAAACTCAATCCATGGGTCGCCGAGCCCTACATGGTGTTGTCACAACTCCATATGACGGAGCGCAACTTTGATTTGGGTCGTCAGTATGCCGAAGCGGGTGTGCAAATCGCAGCCTGCTGGGGTAACTCTTGGGATAAACGTATTGGCTGGGATGGCTGGATGTCTTGGGGCAGGGTGTTGTTGCAATCAGCTCAAAAGCGTCAGTGGCCTGAGACGCTCAATAAGCTCAATAACGTGGCGTTGACGCCGGAGCTGTAGTCAATCTGTCTGGCAGGGATTAAAGCTTCAGGCATTAAAGCTCAACGATTTGCGCAGAGCCATTCATAATGGGTTTGCATAAAATTTTATAGCCATCGCTATCAAAGCCAGGCGCGGTCATATGTAAAGTTCGCGCTTGCTCTATGGTCGGGACACTGCCGAGATAAAACCAGTTTTTGACGACATGAATTTGTATGTCGTCGTCTAGGCGTTCGATCAGACCTATCGCGCCTGAGTAGGGCCAACAGATCACGCGACTCTGAGACAAGCTCTCTAACAGTCTAGCGCGATGCGCAGCGAGGGTTTCTTGACCATGACAGGCGCCGGCGCAGCGATTGAGCATCGCGCGAAAACAGGGTCGATCGCCAGAGAGTTTTTCAAGCCCAAGCACACTCAAACAAAGTTGTTTCTCATCTGCAATATTTTTCAGTGCTTCGATCGCGGCATGTCGACTCGCATACAAACCGTATAAATCAGACGTATTTGAAAAATCGATTTTGTTGGAGTAAACCACTTCAGGTTGATCGCCTTGAACTCTGAGCGAACACATCTGACGCGTACGGCGTAACTTTTGATTAAAGAGAGGTTGTTGCTCCTTGATTAGTCTAGCCTCAAGCAGGAGCGCGCCGATTTCACCTGTCGTACGAATATAGGTAATTTTTTCTGTCTGTTTCAACATGCGGGCTTCATCGGCCGTCCGCAGATGTGACATGACGCGTGCGCGGATGTTGATGCTTTTTCCGATATACAAAGGCAGATCGCCTGTTGCACCATGAAAAATATAAACACCGGGTGTTATCGGTAAGTCCTCGATACTCTCACGTAAGTGAGTAGGATATTCGTAGCTAAGCGTAGGATCAAAGTTCGCGCGCCGTGTTACACGTTTCATAATGTGGCGCGCATTTAGGCGGACACGTAGCTCAGTGCCAGTGCCTCTGCGACACGAATGCCATCGACACCTGCGGATAGAATGCCGCCGGCATAGCCTGCACCTTCGCCCGCGGGAAAGAGGCCTTTGACGTTGAGGCTTTGAAAGTCTGCGCCTCGCGTCATACGGAGTGGGGATGAGGTTCGAGTTTCAACACCAGTCAATAGCGCATCATGCATCGAAAAGCCTTTGATTTGTTTATCAAACGCGGGAATGGCTTCGCGAATCGCTTCGATAGCATAGGCAGGCAGGCTTGTCGCTAAGTCGGTCAGATGAACACCAGGCTTGTAGGAGGGTATGACGCTACCGAGTTCAGTGGAGGCGCGACCCATCAAAAAATCACCGACCAGTTGACCGGGCGCTTCGTAGTTGCTGCCACCCAAGACATAGGCATGGGACTCGATTTGCCGTTGAAAGTCGAGACCTGCAAGCGGCCCGCCGGGATAGTCCGTAGGCGTGATACCCACCACAATACCCGCATTGGCATTGCGCTCATTGCGCGAGTATTGACTCATGCCATTAGTGACGACACGATTGGGTTCGGAGGTCGCTGCGACAACGGTGCCGCCGGGGCACATACAAAAGCTGTAGACGGCGCGACCATTGTTGGCATGATGCACGAGTTTGTAGTCCGCAGCACCGATCAGCTTGTTGCCTGCATTGGGGCCGAGTCTGGCTCGATCAATCAATGATTGAGGATGTTCAATGCGAAAACCCACTGAGAACGGTTTGGCTTCCATAAAGACGCCGGCGTCGTGCAGAACTTTAAAGGTGTCGCGTGCACTGTGTCCGAGGGCGACGATCACATGGTCAGCGGCAAGCGTTTCGCCGCTTTCGAGCTGAACCGCCCGAATTTGCTGATGCGCGATCTCGAACCCCACCACCTTTTGAGAAAAGCGGATTTCGCCACCTAGCGCGATGATTTCTTCGCGCATTTTTTCAACCACACCGACTAGACGAAAGGTGCCGATATGCGGCTTTGCGACGTAGAGGATTTCTTCGGGCGCGCCTGCTTTGACAAACTCGCGGATGACTTTACGACCATAAAACTTTGGATCTTTGATCTGACTGTAAAGCTTGCCGTCCGAGAATGTGCCTGCACCACCCTCACCGAATTGCACATTTGACTCAGGGTTCAAAATATTTTTTCGCCAGAGTTTCCACGTGTCCTGCGTGCGTTCACGGACGGCTTTGCCGCGTTCTAACACAATGGGTTTTAACCCCATCTGCGCTAATAACAGGGCGGCAAAGATCCCGCATGGACCAAAACCGATCACGACGGGTCTGGGCCGAGTTTGTTGTGCGTCTCGCTCTGCACGTGCGACGAATTTGTAATCGGTGTCTGGTGTTGGCTTGATATGCGGATCACCGCGGAATTTTTTTAACAGTAACTCTGGCGCAGTGACCTTGGCATCGATCGTATAAATAAAGGTTAGGGCATTTTTTTTACGTGCGTCGTAGCTACGTTTAAAAATATCAAACGACAATAATTGGTCGGTCGTAATGCCGAGCCGTTCGATCACCGCGGCACGCAAAGCGTCTTCGGTGTGCTCGAGCGGAAGGCGGAGTTCGGTGATGTGAATCATAAAATATCGTCGGTGTGCTGCCCAAGCTGAGGACTGGTCGCCATCGTATCAGGACTTAAAAAATGCGGACTCAGTGGGGTCGGCAGCGCGGATAGTACCTCACCATGACTGGTTTTTAGCTGTCGCTTAAAGACACCACGCTCTTGAAAGTGTTTGTCTTGTGTCGCATGTTCGAGCGAAACGATTTCAGCGACACAGACATCATGGCCCTCAAAGAGAGCCAACCAGTGCGCGGCAGGGTGTGCTGCAATGATGCGAGCGATGCTGGCTTTGACAAGGGCGGGTTGCTCGAGGTGAGTGAGCTCGGGTGCCCCGATGAGTTCTAGAAAACGTCGCCAAAACTTGTCCTCAAGGGGAGCTGCTGACAGGTATCGATGATCGGAGGTTTGGTAGATCTGATATCGTGGACTGCCGCCTGTCAACAGCTCGTCACCCGCTTTGGGCCAAAGGTTTGCGGCCCAGCCATGCCCAAGACCCCAATACATGAGTGGAAATAAGTTGTCGGCCATCGAAACATCTAAATGACAACCTTGGCCGGTGAGGTCACGCTGACGTAAGCCCAGCAAAATATTCATGACAGCAGGGTAGGCACCCGCGGCGAGGTCCGCGACCAATACCGGCGGGACTTGCGGGGCGCCATCCGTGCCGGCACCGAGTCCGACCATGCCGGTTTTGGCTTGATAGTTCATATCGTGGGCTGCGATCTGCGAATAGGGGCCCGTTTGACCAAAACCGGTGATCGAACAATAAACGAGCTTGGGATTTAAGACGCGTACCTTTTCAAAGCCAAAGCCTAGGCGGTCCATCACACCCGGACGGAATTGCTCGACAAGGACGTCCGCTTCACGGATCAGCGCTTCAATTTTTTCGCGCGTGAGGGGGTCCTTGAGATTGGCGATGATGGATTTTTTGCCTCGATTGAGTAAGGAAAAATTGACGCTATCCTCGCCGAGCTTAGGCGGGTAGGCGCGCATATCATCGCCTTCGGGGCGTTCTATCTTGATGACATCGGCACCGGCATCGGCCAAAATCAAGGTGCACATGGGACCAGGCAGGAGGGTACTGAAATCGAGAACCTTGACGCCATGAAGGGGTTGCATCGTGCGCAGACCTGATCAGAGTTGAACGGAGACGGAACCAATGCCGTCAAATTGGGCGACAACGAGCTCTCCCGCTTGTGCGGCAGGTACGCCTGACCAACTGCCCGTCGTCACCACGGCACCGGCGGGTAGGGTTTGACCGCTAGACGTTGCATGCTGAACCCATGCGGGGATGACCCAGCGCGGATCCTGCATCGAGTGTGTGCCAACAAATTCCAGAGGTGATTGCTCGCCAATTTTGACGGTACAGCGCTGTTTGGACCAGTCACGGCGTGCTTCCTGTTCGCCATAGGCTTGCCATTGTCCGATGACCAAGACACCATGCGATTGCATGTCCGCGAGTTTGAGTAAAGCCTCGGTATCGTTGCCCTGCTGCCAGCGAGAGTCGACCACCTCAATGGTGACCGCAAACGCCTCGATCAAGGCGTGACCTTGCTCTTGTGTCAATTCGCGCGCTTGCGCAGGCGTGACAGCATGCTTTGTTTTGAATCCGATCTCAATTTCGATCAGGCGAAGGTTGAACGGGTGGGTGCTCGCTTGGGCGGGACTTTTCAATATCCCCGTGTCAAGCAGGGCTGTATTTAAAATTTCAGAGGTTCGAGATGGGCCGCCAGACTTCCAGTGACGGGATATCGGCGTCTGTTGTGGTGCTAACGCGGCGAGGATGATGTCTTGGACGGCCAGGGCCTCAGTGACGCTGTGCAATTGACCTGCAAAGGGGCTTGCATCGGCCGGAGTCTGTGTGCGGCGAGCCGTCAGCAGGGTTTGAGCAATCACGTCGATCTGTGGGTTTGTCATGAAAATTCACTTAAGAGTTGGTAATGAAGGATAATCCAGAATTTGCCGTTCATCCTGTTACGACGCCTTTGCGTCAGACAGCACTTTAAGACGACTTATGGCCCTGCGCGCGACAATCTACAAAGCTGAACTCAATGTGGCGGATTCGGACCGTCATTACTACGAGAGCCATGCCCTCACGTTGGCCCGTCACCCCTCTGAAACTGACGAAAGGATGATGGTACGCCTATTGGCGTTCGCCTTGAATGCCCATGAGGATTTGGTCTTTACCAAAGGGATCAGCGATGCGGACGAGCCGGATCTCTGGCGAAAAGACCTGACCGGCTCCATCGATCTTTGGATCGAGGTGGGTCAGCCAGACGAACGTCGTATTTTAAAGGCTTGCGGACGCGCCACCGAAGTGGTGATTTATTGCTACGGCGGACACACCAGCAAAATCTGGTGGGACTCCGTTCAAAATAAGCTCGCCCGCACGCGAAATCTCAAAGTGGTTTGTTTGCCCGCAGAACAAACGAAAGAGCTCGCGACCTGGGCTGAGCGCACAATGACGGTACACGTCAATATCCAGGATAGCGAGCTGTTTGTTTCTTCGGAAAAAGGCCAGATCACGCTTGAGCAGCAGATCTGGCGCTAAACCTACACACCCATCTGAGTGGCGAGATCCCGTATGTCCTTGGCCACGACATCAAAGTCATGCGCCGCGACTAGATTGGTTTTCTGCTCTGGACCGTGTTCGGTCGGACGTGGCCAAAACGCGGTCCTGAGTCCGACATTGCGGGCCGCGAGCAGGTCATCGTTGTGCGCGGCACACATCATCACCTCGCCGGGTTCAAGTTGCAGCGCCGCACAGACTCCTAGATAGGACTGTGGCTGTGGTTTGTAGCAATGAAAGACCTCGGTGGACAGATTCAAGTCCCAGGGCAAGCCTGTGTATTTGGCGATGTCGGTCAGCAAGGAAATGTTACCGTTGGACAGCGGCGCGATGATGTATTTGCTTTTGAGGCGCGTCAGACCACCCACCGCATCGGGCCAACCGTCGAGCCGGTGCCAGACTTTGTTGACATGCACGCGTTGGGCTTCGGTCATCGCATCCAAACCAAATTCCTTGATGAGGACTTCGAGCGATTCGCGATGTAAAACATCGAGAATCGTCCAAGGCCGTTTGCCGCTCCGCACGGCTTCCATCGAGGGCTGGTACATGCCACGCCATTTGACGGCAAAGGCTGTCCAGTCGGCTTGAAAGCCATTTTCCTGACCCCAAAGGGTCAAATCTCGGGTGATGCTGCCGCGCCAGTCGACGACCGAGCCGAACGTGTCGAACACCATCGCTTTGACAGTGGTTGTGAGAGAGGACATCGTCTGTGCTCCTTGGCTTACATGACAGCGGACAAGCCGCCATCCAGATTCACGCTACTGCCCGTGACGTAGCTGCCGCCTTCGGAGGCAAAAAAGGCTACGACATTGGCGACTTCTTCGGCGCGGCCGACACGTCCCAGTGGAATGGTTTTGCCCATGGTTTCGTACATTTGTTCGACGGGGATGCCGGCTTTTTCAGCTTTGCGCTCGTGCTGTCCGGCTCGGATCAGGCCGATACAGACGCTATTGACCAAGATATTGTTGGGCGCGAATTCTTTTGACAAGGCTTTGGTCATCGCCAGACCTGCCGCGCGGGTGACCGTCGTCGGCATAGATTTTTCTTTGGGCTGTTTGGCGCCGATGTTGGTCACATTAATGATGCGACCCCAGTTGTTCTTTTTCATCTCTGGAATGGCCAGACGGGTCAGACGGATCGCAGCGAATAATTTCAAATCAAAGTCGGCTTGCCACTTTTCATCCGTGACGGATTCAAACTCGCCCGTCGCGGAGGTGCCGGCATTGTTAATCAAAATATCTAGACGGCCGTGGGCTTTTAAGACTTCTTGCACGAGACGTGTGCATTCTGCGTCTTGCGAGACGTCGGCCGCAATCGCGGTGACCTTGCCACCAGCGGCGCGAATCTGCGCTGCGACTTCGTCAAGCAGGGCTTGACCGCGGGCCGCGATGACAACCGTGGCGCCTTCTTCGGCAAATTTCATCGCGACGGCTTTACCGATGCCCTGTGAACCACCTGTCACCAAGGCGACGCGATTTTTAAGTTGTAAGTCCATGTGATGTCTCCGAACTGAGGTACTCGAAATCTAGGTGATCGAGTTGTTGTTAAGTTGAAATGAAATAAAAAAATTAAACCTTTTCTGCATTTTCAGCGGCGATTTGGCGCAGCGCCTGCTCAAAGGCCTCGGGCGGTTGAGCGCCCTGAAGCAGATACTGATCGTTGATGATGATCGCGGGCACTGAGTGGATGCCCATGCTGGTGTATTTTTGCTGTTGCACGCGGACTTCTACATTGAATTCCTGACTGTCCAAAATCGCTTTCGCCCGTGCGGTATCCAGGCCTGCGCGATCAACGGCAGCAATCAGGTTGCTCTGGTCGTCGAGATCTACGGCCAGTTGAAAGTAAGTGATCAAAAGTTCGCGTTTGAGACGATGCTGCGCGGCGGGACCGTGCTCAAGGCCCGCCCAGTAAAGCAGACGATGCGCATCGAAGGTGTTGTAGACATGCTTGCGACCTTCTGGATGAAAGGGGTAGCCAACCGCAGCAGCCCGAGCCTTGATGTCTTCTTGGGTCGCGCGCACTTGGGCAACAGTTTTGCCATACTTTTGTGTCAGGTGCTCAAACACCTCCTGACCACCAGGTGGCATCTGCGGGTTGAGTTCGAACGGCTGGAAATGAATCTCCACGGGGATGTTCTCGCCAATGTTTTTTAAGGCGATTTCTAGGCCACCAAGGCCTACGGCACACCAGGGGCACGCGATATCCGAGACGTAATCGATTTTGATGGCCATGTGTGTTCCTGTGGACGAAAACGGTTCTAAAAAGAGTGTAAGACTTAAGTTCTGACACCAAATCATTGTAAACATATACTAAGCGTTCAAAAGACAAAGAGGCCAGAGCACGCGTTTCTGGCCGAACTTTAATATTTGGGAGACGAGAAAGAGATGGCTAAGTACCAAATTGCAACGATTGAAGGCGATGGCATCGGTCCTGAAGTGTGCAGCGCAACAGTGACGGTGCTTCAGGAGGCTCTGGGGTCGGGCGTCATGGACTTTAATCAGTTTCCCGGAGGTGCTTCGCATTACGTCAAGTCTGGGTTTGTCTTGCCAGAGGAAACGTATGCGGCCTGCCAGACCTCGCATGCCATGTTGCATGGTGCGGCTGGCTTACCCGAGGTGACCTATCCTGATGGGACCGAGGTGGGTAATGATCTGCATTTGCAGTTGCGTTTCAAGCTAGATCTGTATGCCAACGTGCGGCCTATTCGTCTGTATCAAGGTGATTTTTCTCCTCTTAAAAATCGTCAAGCGGGCGATATCGACTACGTCATCGTGCGCGAAAACACTGAAGGTCTCTACGCGAGCCGCGGTGCGGGTGTCTTGTTGCGCGGTGAAGTCGCAACCGACACCTTGGTGCTGACACGCAAGGGTGTTGAGCGCATCGCTAAATTTGCGTTTGAGTTGTCGCGCAAGCGCGGGGGCGCGCCCTCGGATCACAAGCGACGCATGACCGTGTGTGACAAAGCCAATATTTTGCGCAGCTATGCTTTTTTTAGAGCGATTTGCGACGAAGTGGCGCAGAGCTATCCTGACGTGGCGATCGATTATTCCTATGTGGACGCGATCACGGTGCATTTGGTCAAGCGCCCTGAGTTTTATGACGTGATTGTTGCGGAGAACATGTTCGGAGATATTATTTCCGACCTAGGCGCCGCCACAGTCGGGGGGATGGGGATCGCGCCGTCGGGCGAGTTGGGCGATCATCATGGTTTGTTCCAGGGAGCACATGGCTCGGCCCCTGATATCGCGGGTCAAAATATTGCGAGCCCCTTGGCGACGGTGCTCTCAGGATCTTTTATGTTGCGTTGGCTAGGCGATCGTCACCAAGACGCGAGTTTGACCGAGGCTGCGGGTCGAATCGAGCGCGCGGTGGAATTAACACTGTCTCAAGGCAAAGCGATCCCACGAGACCTTGGTGGTCTGGCCTCGTGTTCAGACGTCACGCAAGCGATTTGCCGCAATTTAAAATAAATATTCATCCGTTTTTTGGGCGTTTTAGGCTAGTTTTCTCAGGAAATCTGGCTTTCGCGTCAATGTATCTGGGTTTACCCGTATAGAATCACTAGATTGACTGTCAGTTCGGGAATCCCACATGATCGGTGCGGTACACAAATCAGTACTTAGCTTTTCGACAAAAATTTTGCAATGTATCAGTGCGCAGCGTATCGGAAGGCTCATTGTGGGACTTTCGGCGTTGTGCTTAATGGGAGTGGGGGTTTTGCAAGCCCAGCCCGCCGGTCCACAGGGACCGCTGCCTGTGTCAGTCATAGAAGTTCAATCTACCAACATCCCTAATGTACTTGAGGTCACAGCGCAAGCCGAAGGCGCCAAAGAAACAGAGGTACGCTCCCGCGTCAACGGCATTTTGCTCAAGCGTTTGTATGATGAGGGCAGTCCGGTTCAAGCGGGTCAACCGCTGTTTCAGATTGATCCCGAGCCTTTCAAAATCACTCTCGAAGAAGCACAGGCGCGCGCAAAGCAGACTGCTCGTGAGGCCGCACGCCTAAAGTTGCTCTACAGCAAACAAGCGGTGAGTCGTAAAGAGTTCGATGACGCCACCTCGGTCAACGAGATCGCCCAAGCGACCTTAAAGACTGCGCAACTCAACCTCACATGGACCACCGTGACCGCGCCCGTCAGCGGCATATCTGGACGATCGCTACGTTCGGAGGGAAATTTAATCTCCAACACGGGAGATGCGGGCCTGCTGACCTCGATCTATCAAATCAATCCCATCTGGGTTCGTTTTGGTTTGTCCAGTAGCGATACCGCCCAATTGCCCAGCGGACGACTCGACCCGAAACAAAATACGGGCGTTAAATTATTGCTACCCAATGGCCGTATTTATGCCGAGTCAGGAAAAGTTAACTTTCAATCAACCTTTATTGATCCAAAGCTCGGCACACAGCAGATGCGCGCGGAGTTTCCCAATCCCAATAGTGAAATCTTGCCCGGACAATTTTTGCGTATCCGGATCACAACAGGACTGCAAGAGAATGTGTTCTTGGTGCCTCAAGCGGCCGTGATCCAAAGTGAACGTGGATTTGCGGTCTGGACGGTCGGTCCCGAAAATAAGGTCGTCTCGACGCCGATCAAGGTCGGCAAATGGCTGGGAAAAAATTGGATCGTATTGTCAGGCTTAAAGGCGGGCGATCGGGTTGTGACCGATCAGCTCATCAAAATTCGTCCTCAGTCGGTGGTCAAACCCACGGTGGTGCCGCTCGGCCAAGCTTCACCGGGCGCCACCGCACCTAATGTACAAAAGAGCGCAGCCACCCAGAAGGATGGCCGATGAGTTTCTCGAGTTTTTTTATCAGTCGACCGATTTTTGCAGCGGTAATTTCTATCACCATCGTGATTGCAGGTTTGATGGCGGCGCGAGGACTGCCTATTGCGCAATACCCACAAATCGCACCGCCAACCGTCATTATTACGGCGAACTATCCCGGTGCTTCGGCAGAGACACTGACGCGAACCGTCGCGGGACCCATTGAAGAGCAATTGTCTGGCGTTGAAAATCTGTTGTTTTTCAACTCGAGCGCCCAATCGAATGGTGCGTTAGTGATTACGGCGACCTTCGAAGTGGGTACCAATATCGACACGGCGACAGTCAACGTGAACAACCGGGTCAAGATCGCGGAGCCACGCTTACCGGATATTGTGCGTCAGTTCGGCGTGACCGTTCAAAAACGCTCGAATGATATTTTGTTGGTGACGGCGATCACGTCGCCTACCGAAGAGTTTTCGAATCTTTACCTTTCGAATTACGCGCTCGTCAATATCGTGGATGAGCTTAAGCGTTTACCAGGCGTGGGTGACGCACAAATTTTAGGTGCCAAGGACTACTCGATGCGTGTCTGGCTCAAGCCTGATCGCATGGCGCAGCTTGGAATTACGGCGCCCGATGTGGCAGCCGCGATCGCTGCGCAAAATAAACAAAACGTCGCAGGAAAAATTGGACAGGAGCCCGCTCCCCTAGGACAGCAGTTGGTCTACACGGTGACGGCCAAAGGACGTCTTGTCACACCTGAACAATTTGGCGACATCGTGATTCGTTCTGAAGGTGCGAGCGGTACGCTGCGACTCAAGGATATCGCGCGCGTCGAGCTT
>JBILJA010000136.1:0-6197 GCA_044368775.1 Burkholderiaceae bacterium | reverse complement strand
GCATATACGCAGTCAGCTTAAAGACGCGAAATATCCTGATCAGTCTCAACACACGTACGTCAATTAACGCGTGTAATTCAGGTAAAAACAGCGCGAGGTAGGTGGGTAACACCGCAAGCAGGTCAATCACACCAAAAAAACTGGTCGCGTATTTTCTGCGGTTTTTGGCGCAATACAGTCGGGCGGCATACTCCACACTGAACAGGATGGTGAACATCCATTCCAGTACAAACAAAATGGTGTGGTAGTCACGCGCGATGTGTTGGACACTATTTAAAAGCACCACGACCAGTGAGATCAAAATGAGTGCGATGAGGGTTTTGTCAAACAGGCGCCCAGCCGCAGTTTCGTTGGTAAAGATCAGCGTGTACATCTGATCTCTGAGTGTCTTTTGCGAACCATTCATCGTCAAGAGGCTTCCAAATGTTGAGCGATATCGCGGGCGACAGCTTGGCCGCTGAGCCAAGCGCCTTCGACTTTTTCAGTACTGGTCCAGTCGCCACACAAACCTAGTTGCAGGTTAGGATCAAAAAGGTGACCATGATGCGAGGCGTGTCCAAGTCTGGCAAAACGCCAGAGATGCGTTTGGTATGTTTGTGGCCGATAGCCCGTCAAGGTCTCGAACCCTGCAATTAAGAGCGGCGCAGCCTCGTCTTTGGTGAGCTTCTCATGCGTGGCACTCCATTCGGTCGTTGCGTGTGCCACCCAGGCTTCGCCTGATAGGCGGTGAGGTTTGCTTGAGCTCCTGGCGATCCAGCTAAACATACCCTGATTGATAAAAGCCGCGTCAAAATCGAAGGGGAGTCTGTCGTTCGCGTAAATCATCAAGGCCCAACAGGGTGCCATGACGGCATCCTGACAACGCTCGTAGAGTGAAGCGCAATGGGGCTGAACCAGCGGCTCGGCCTGTTTGGAAGGAATCGCTAGAACGATGGCGTCAAATCGCGGATCTAGTTGACCGTGTTCTTTTGAGTGTAAGGTCCATTTTTCGCCTTCACGAATCAGCTGATCGATGGTAGTGGAAAACTGGATCGACAAGTCTTTTGCTAACTGTTTGGCGGGCGCAGTCATTGAGGGTGTGCCGACATAGCGTCCCTTGGAGGAGGTGATCGATTGCCAGCCCTCGGCATCGAAACTCGTGATCTTGGCCTCCCAAAGCGCTGCAGCGCCCGTTTTTTGCCATATTTCAACTTGCTGTTTAAAGCCAGGGTCTCGCGCTGTGAAATATTGAGCGCCGTGATCACAGGCCCAAGTCTCGAACTGACGCGTACTCATCCGGCCACCTACACCGCGGCTTTTTTCAAACATTTGTACGCGGCATCCTTGCGCCTCCAAGGCTTGGGCGCAACTCAAACCCGCCAAGCCTGCGCCGATAATTGCGATAGAGCGTGATGATTGCATGGCGGCGAGGTCCGAGTGGAAATGAGGCGAATGGTCTTTGATGCGCCATTTTATGAGTTTCGAGAGCTCATAACGCCGAGTTGGCATAGGGTTTATGCCGATGATCTCACAGGATGGCTCGGTTTATCCTTCTTTATTACTGTGTATTTAATCTTCAAGAGGTCAGCGATGCGTTCAACACTTCATAAAACCCCAGTCAATGCTTTCCTAAAGGGTTTGGCTGGGCTAGCGGCCTCTGCAGCCATGATTCTGCCTGCGACCTCGGTCGCCCAACCCGTCAATTTAGCTGGCAAGACCATCGAATTTGTGATTCCTTTTGGTGTGGGGGGCGGGTCTGATGTCTGGGCGCGTTTTAATGCACAATTTTTGAGTAAATATTTGCCTGGCAATCCTAACGTCGTGATCAAGAACGTGCCGGGCGGTGGTTCAATCATCGGTGCGAACCAATTCGCTTCGAGCGCCAAGCCGGACGGTTTAACGATTTTGGGTACCTCCGGTTCAACGCAGTTTCCCTATTTGTTGGGCGACAAGCGCGTGCGTTATGACTACAAGGACTGGAACATGATTATGGCGGCCCCAACGGGTGGCGTCGCTTATATCAGTCCTAAGTTTGGTGTGACATCGGTCAAGGATCTCAGCAAACTTAAGGGTCAAAAGCTTGTTTACGCCAGCCAAGGCGCAACTTCGCTTGACTTGGTGCCACTGCTGGCGTTTCGTCAATTGGGCTTGGATGTCCAACACGTGTTCGGCATGAAGAGCCGCGGCGAAGGTCGCTTGGCGTTCGAGCGTGGCGAAGCGACGATCGATTATCAGACAAGCTCGGCCTACCTTAAAAACTCCCTGCCTTTGGTCAAAGAAGGCAAAGCAGTTCCTTTGTTTAGCTGGGGTGTCACCGATGAAAAGGGTAATCTAATTCGGGATCCGGCTTTCCCTGAACTGCCGCATGTGGGTGAGGCGATTGAAATTGCCACAGGCAAGGCGCCTTCGGGTAAAGAGTGGGAGGCCTTCAAGGCTTTCTTGATCGCTGGTTTCCCTGCGCAAAAATTGTTGGTCTTGCCTAAAGGCACCTCCAAGGAAATCGTTGAAGCTTATCGTCAGGCGATTCGTATGATGCTCAAAGACCCAGCCTATAAAGCAGGGGTAGAAAGTGCACTGGGTGGCTATGACCAAGTCACGGACCAAGCGGGTGAAGCGTTGTATCGCGAAGGCACAACTATTTCGCCAGATGCACGCGAACTCGTTCGCGAATACCTTATCAAGAACCATAACGTGAAATTTTAAATAGAAGTCAGTTTGGTTGACCCCTTGCTCTGGACTCATCTCTCAAGATGGGTGCTCGAGCAAGGGGTTGTTTTCATTTAAGTCAATACATTGTGTTCCCGTAAAGGAAAGTTATGTTAGAAGCCATGCAAACAGCATTCACGGGCCTCATGGCCTGGCAGCATCTTGGTTTCATGATGCTGGGTATCGCGGTCGGTTTAGCGGTGGGTATCTTGCCGGGTCTAGGGGGCATTGCTGGTATGTCTTTGCTCATGCCGTTTATTTATGGCATGGACTTGATCTCGGCGATTGCGATGTTGATTGGCATGGTGGCGGTGATTCCGACCGGGGACACCTTTACGTCCGTGTTGATGGGAATCCCGGGCTCTAGCGCCAGTCAGGCGACGGTTCTCGATGGATATCCTCTCGCAAAAAAAGGTCAGGCGGCACGCGCACTGAGTGCGGCATTCATGTCCTCAATGATTGGCGGTTTGTTTGGCGCAGTCCTGCTGACGGGTTTTGTCATCGTGGCGAGACCCGTGATTTTGGCCTTTTCTACGGCTGAACTTTTCATGCTGGCCGTACTGGGGCTCTCAGTGGTGGGTGTTTTGTCCGGCGTCAGTGTTGTCCGCGGCGTAGTGGCCTGTGGACTTGGCATCATGGTGGGTGCCATCGGTGGGGCACCCGCGACAGGTGAAAGTCGCTTTGACCTTGAGATGGAGTATTTACAGGACGGTATTCCGCTTGTCATTATCGGCTTAGGTTTATTTGCGATCCCAGAGTTGTGTGACTTGATGCGTCGAGACAAACCTATCGCGAACTCGTCCAATCTGGGTTCGGGTTGGGTTCAAGGAATGAAGGATACGTTTAAAAATTGGTTTTTAGTGTTGCGATGCTCGACGCTGGGCACGATTATCGGTGCGATTCCAGGTTTGGGTGGAGGCGTGGTCGACTGGATTGCATACGGCCATGTCGTGCAGTCGACTAAAGACACTTCACAGTTCGGTAAAGGTGACATAAGAGGTGTGATTGCCCCAGAGTCGGCGAATAACGCCTTGCAGGGTGGAGCGTTGATGCCCACCTTGCTGTTTGGTATTCCTGGTTCTGGCAGTATGGCGGTGTTTTTAGGGGGTATGGCTTTGTTGGGCATGCAGCCAGGTCCCAGCATGGTAACCACTGACCTGAACCTGACCTACACGATTGCTTGGACACTCGCCTTAGCGAGCATTATCGGTGCTTTGATCTGTTTTTTCCTGGCGTCGCCGATTTCCAAATTAACGCATATTCCTTTCAATCTGATTGCACCGTTCATGCTGATGATTATTTGTTTCGCGGCCTTTCAGGCACGCCGCGATTTGAATGATTTATTGCTGTTGTTTGTGGTCGGCATTTTAGGGATCTATATGCGTCGTTTCGGCTGGCCGAGACCTGCTTTTCTAGTCGGATTTGTGCTGTCGGGGCAAGTTGAAAACTATCTTTATCAAGCCATCCAGTTTTATGGCTGGGGATTCGTGCAGCGTCCGGGCGTTTTGATTCTTGCAGCATTGACTGTCATCTCGTTGCTTCTCGCTGTGCGCACCAGAGTCTCAGATGATGGTGCAGTCTTCACCAGTAAATCCACGACAGGTGAAGAGGCTGCACCCATCGTCAAGACCGGCCCCCTAGGCGGCTTGACCGTGCGCGAGCGTTGGCCGCAATTAGCGTTTGCGCTCATTATTTTGGTGGTCTTTAGTTATGCACTGATCGATACGATCAAGCTCTCGTTCTTGGGTGCAGTATTTCCCTTGTCGACATCCATCATCATGGTGGTGTTCTCACTTTGGTTCGTGTGGACTTTGTGGGCGGGCAAGCCTGGCCACACTTCGCATTATGACCAAGAGGTCGCCGCGCATGCCTCTGGCGCCTCGGATGGCTCCACGCTGTGGCCTTCATTACGTTGGTTTATTTTTCTATTCGGTACGACCGCGTTGATCGGCTTTATTTTGTCGGTCACGCTTTTTATGATGTCATATTTACTCGCGAGAACACAACTTGGTTGGCTCAAGAGTGTGTTCTATACCGCGTGTTGTATTGGGTTCATGACGATGCTCGGACATTTTCTTGTGCTTGATTTTCCGGCTGGTGTCTTGCAGCACTTTGTTGCGATGCCCTGGCCTTTAAAGTGATCTTTCGTTAAGTGCATCACGCTCACATTCAATAAAGGAAAAAGTAATGAAGAACTTTCTGAAGTCATTATTGCTAGGTGCCTGTATTGTGGGAACGAGCTTTGGCGCGCTCGCGCAGGGCTATCCCAACAAGCCTATTCGCATGATCGTGCCGTTTCCGCCAGCGGGGGCTGCTGATCAGACGGCGCGTATCGTGACGAGAGCCTTGTCAGAAAGCTTGGGTCAAACCATCATTATCGATAACCGGGCGGGCGCGGACGGTGCTATTGCGGGCTTGGCTGCGATGAATGCAGCACCCGACGGCTATACGCTGTTATTTGCAACCACAACCGGGTTGAATGGCGCACCGACCATGCGCAAAATCCCCCCTTATGATCCTCTGACCGCCTTCACGCCGATTTCTATGGTTGGTAAATTTGGTTTTTTCATGTTTGTGAACGGGGATGTTCCCGCTAAGAATATGAAAGAGTTGATCGCCTACGCCAAAGCTAATCCAGGCAAGCTCAACTATGGTAGCGGTAATGGCACGAGTATTTTGACGACAGCGCAATTTGCGCAGGAATCCAAGCTCAATATGGTGCATGTTCCCTACAAAGGTGATGCACCTGCGACCGCCGATCTGATTGCGGGTCGTATTCAAGTGCTGCTTGCGACGCCTGGAAACGCGTTGCAAATGGTGCAAGAAGGACGTCTGCGTGTACTGATGGCCTTGTTGCCGCAGCGCAGTCCGCTGGTACCTGAGGTTCCGACTGCCGATGAGTTGGGTATCAAGGGGATGACCATTATTCCTTGGGCTGGTTTGTTCGGACCCGCAGGTTTGCCTAAGGATGTCGTGGACCGCGTTGCCAAGGCAATGAAAGAAGTCTCAGCACGCAAAGATGTGCGCGATCAACTCGCCAAAATCGCCTTTGAGTTAGAGAGCTCCACACCCGCAGCGATGGGAGCGTTCAACAAATCACAACTTGAGATTTGGAAGAAAACAGCCGACGCGATCAATCTAGAGCGTAATTAAGATGTTGCCCGATGGCATCCGCTCTAGGCTGATTCAAGAGGTTAATGGCATTACGCTGCACATCTTGGAGGCCGGGTTTGACGTACCCGGTCGTCCGCTGGTAGTCTTGCTGCATGGATTTCCCGAGCTTGCCTATAGCTGGCGAAAGGTGATGCTGCCGCTCGCACAGCAGGGCTATCACGTTGTCGCGCCTGATGTGCGTGGCTATGGGCGCAGCGGTGGGGTGGGTGTCTCTTATCACGATGATTTACGTCCTTTTAGTACCTTAAATAAAGTGCACGATGTGTTGGCGCTTGTGGCCGCCCTGGGCTATCGCAGCGTTGCGGCCGTGATCGGCCATGATCAAGGCTCACCTCTTG
>JBILJA010000164.1:0-5001 GCA_044368775.1 Burkholderiaceae bacterium | reverse complement strand
GACATCAACTGTTCCAATAAATATCTCCCCGGTAAAGACGTAGCCTATGTGGCTCAACATGCATTTGAACAACTGTCCCCGGGTATCGCCACTCGCATCGCCCAACACGGTGGTGGCATCCTTGTGGCTGGCGAGCACTTTGGCATCAACTCATCGCGCGAGCAAGCGACGCACGTATTACGTCAGATGAAGGTGCGCGCCATCGTCGCCCAATCCTTTGGTCGCCAGTTCTTTCGTAATGCCATTAACAACGGTTTGCCAGTTTTCGAATGCGACACTTCCACGATCGTTGAGGGACAATCTCTGGAGCTGGATCTTTCCAGAGGCGTGTTGTGCTGCGAAGGTCGGGTTCTCCAACAAGCGCACCCTTTACCACCAGAGATCCTCGCGATCCTTGCGATGGGTGGTTTGATTCCTTTTTTACAAAAATATCCTGACTGGAACTTTGCATAACTATGATTTCAGCTACACAGAAGCGCCGTTCGTTGCGCGAGCAATTGCAGGGCGTGCAAGCGGTGCGTGCGCCGGGCATTTATGATGGCTACGGAGCCCGACTTGTCGAGCAAGCTGGTTTCACCGCGGTTTATATGACGGGTAATGGCGTGTCTGCGACTTTGCTGGGGCGTCCCGATGTGGGCTTGGTGGATCTGACGTTGATGACAGATCATGCGCGACGTGTTGCGGCAAGCGTCAACATTCCGCTGATTTGTGACGCGGATACAGGCTATGGAAATGTCGTCAATGTGCGTCGAACGATCATGGAGTTCGAGGCTGCAGGAGTCGCGGCAATCCATATGGAAGACCAAGTCTCGCCTAAACGTTGCGCTCAGATGCCAGGCGATCGGACAGTGATTGATTTTGACGAGGCCGTCGCTAAAATCGCCGCCGCGAGTGCGGCCCGTTCAGATCCAGAGTTTGTGTTGATTGCGCGAACGGACTCAGCCGGAGCGCTTGGCCTTCAAGAGGCGATTCGACGCACGCAGGCGTTTGCTCAAGCGGGCGCGGATGCTGTGTTTGTCGAACTCAAATCGAATCCCAATATTTTGCAAGATATCCTGGCTATTAAGTCAGGCGTGTCCGTTCCCGTTGTCGTCAACATCGATAGCGCTCAAGATCTTCGCAACCTTCCTTTTGCAGCCCTTAAGCAAGCAGGCGTAGATTTAGCCATATATCCGGCCATGGCGCGCGGAGTATTCGGTCATGCCATGACGGGGGCTCTGACACACTTGCTTAGCGCGGGCAATATGGCCGGGTATGAAGCCAACATGTTTTCTTCCGCTCAGTACAACGAGGCATTGGGCTTGAGCGAAATCGAGGCATGGGAAAAGCGCTTTGACTGAGCGTTGATTTCTCAAGCAGAGCGCTAAATTAAAGGAACTTGGTAAATCCCCCGACAGACTCCCGTTCGCTGATCAGCGAATTTTCTATTTTTGACATGTCCGCATAACCAAGCGCCAAGCCACACATCAGCACTTCGCTTTCGGGGATGCCGGTCACGGCGCGAATCGTGTTGTGGAACCGATTGAACGCGGCTTGCGCGCACGTATCGAGTCCGCGTCCCCGCGCGGCGATCATAAAGCTTTGCAGGAAACAGCCGAAATCGAGCCAAGAGCCTGTATTCATCGTTCTGTCGATGGTAAAAAACAGGCCAACGGGCGCATCGAAAAAGGTGTAATTGCGTCCATGTTGAGCATGCATGCCAGATTTGTCTTCTCGACCTAGTCCCAGCAATTTGTAGAGATCAAGTCCGACTTTGCGTCGACGCTCAATATAAGGGGAGTCCCACTGAGTCGGATAATATTTATAGTCCTCTGTGAGTGCCTCAAACTGAGCCTTATCGTTGTAAACCTCAAGGATTGCCTCGGATACGCGCTGTTTGATATCCCCTGTCAGCACATACACCTTCCAAGGTTGTGTGTTTGATCCGGAGGGCGCGCGTGCCGCCACTTCAAGCATGAGTTCTATGTCTTCGCGCGCGACTGGGGTCGGTAAAAACGCTCGCATCGAATGACGGGAGGTGATCGCATGATCGACAATTTTTTGTTCGTTATTCTGAATCATTATGCTGGTTCTCTTGAGGGAAAATGAACTTCCGTTACTGTAGTACATTTTGAGGGTAAACGATCCATCATAAAACCGCTAAAAAGACCACAAAGGAGTCGTCCATGATTCATGATGCAAGCGAGGCGTTTCGTGACAGTGCGAGGGATTTGCTTGAGCGTCAGGACACTGCACGGAGGTTGCGCCAATTGCGCACCTCGACGTCCGGTTTTGATCGTTCGCACTGGCAAGAGTTGGCCGCTGCGGGATGGCTCGGTGTTCTCGTCTCAGAGGAGGATGGGGGACTAGGTTTGGGTTTGCGCGAAATCGCTGCCATCGTCGAGGAAATTGGCCGACATTTATTGCCCGAGCCTATGATTCCTTGTGCAGTTCAAGTCGCAGTCGCGTTGAGCAGATGTCCGCCAAGCGCATTGCGCTCCACGCTTTTAGAGCAATTGATCTCTGGTGACTGCGTTGCTGGGCTTGCATGGCAAGACACACTGGGTCAATTAGAGTGCGGATCGGCCGGTCTGGTCCATGCGGTACGTCATGACCAAGTCTTGGTGCTCGATGGATGTAAACAATTTGTAACGCCCGCGACCGGTGCCGACGGATGGCTCGTCGTGGCGAGCATGGGGGCAGAGCTCTCACTTGTATGGCTTGCCGCCCAGACTCCGGGGATCAGGCTCGAGGATTTGCGTTGCGTCGATGGCAGTATCGTGACGAAACTTTGTTTAAGTCAGGTGCGCGTGGCGCCTTCACATATTCTTTCCTCAGGTCCCGAGGTGGGCGCGATTGTAGACGAGGCCAATGATCTAGCCCGTATCGCGCAATCTGCCGAACTCGTGGGCCTCATGCGCAAAACCTTGGCGACGACCGTGGAGTACCTTTGTACGCGTAAGCAATTCGATAAACCGATCGGGAGTTTTCAGGCATTAAAACATCGTGCTGTGGATGCCTATGTTCAAGTTGAACTTGCCTCTGCTTGCGTACAAGACGTCTTGCTTCAAATTGAAAATGATGAGCTTGTTGGTTCTGCCTTAAGTATCCTCGCTAGTCGAGCGAAGGCGCGTTGCGCGCATGCAGCATTACTGGTGACGCGCATGGCGATTCAGTTTCATGGCGCCATGGGCTTTACTGATGAATGTGACATTGGCCTGTATTTCAAGCGCGCACTCTTTCATTCTGCGTGGTTAGGCAATATAGGGCGGCATCGGCAGCGTTTTCACAAGTACGCCAAGATTGAGAGTCTCGAGGAGCACGCAATACCTGCGACAGAGTTTCCGCAGGATGCGGATTGGGATGCGATGCCAGAAGCCGAATTTCGGCGCATGCTGCGAGGTTTTTACACCAAACATTATCCCGAGGCGATACGCAACGTCCCGCGCCGTTTGCATTGGCACGAAATTAAGCATTGGACGTCGACGTTATCTGCGCAACGCTGGGTTGCTCCCGCATGGCCTAAAAAATTCGGCGGCATGGGTCTCTCTCCCGAGAAAATGATCGCCTACGTCGAGGAGCAAGAGCAATATGGGGTCGCACGCGCGCCGGATATGGGAATCGTGATGATCGGTCCTCTTTTGATTCAGCGTGGCAATCCTGAACAGCAGCAAAAATTTCTTCCTAAAATTCTTACTGGTGAGCATATTTGGTGTCAAGGCTATTCAGAGCCTGGCGCAGGCTCTGATCTTGCGGCGCTTCGCACCGAGGCCGTTCGAGATGGTGATGACTTCGTCGTGAATGGACAAAAAATCTGGACTACATTGGCGCAAGATGCAACGCATATGTTCGCTCTGGTACGCACCGACAAAGATGCCAAGAAACAAGCAGGCATCAGTTTTTTATTGATTGATCTCAGTGCGCCTGGCATCACGATTCGTCCGATCAAAGACATTGTCGGATACGAAGAGTTTTGTGAGGTTTTTCTCGATCAAGTGCGCGTACCCGCTGAAAATCTTGTGGGTGAAATCAATCAGGGGTGGACGATTGCCAAGGCACTTCTGGGATTTGAGCGAATTTTTCTAGGGAGTCCTAAGCAGTCTCGCTATGCGTTAAGTCAGTTGACCGCGCTGGCTGAGCAGCTTGGCTTGATGGAGGATGCCGTGTTCGCGGCGCGCTATGCCGAGCTCAGTCTGGATGTCGCCGATCAGGTTAGCGCCTATACGCACTATGCTGACATGGTCAAACGAGGGCAACCGCTCCCCCCGAGCGTCTCTTTGCTCAAAATATGGGGAACTGACACGTATCAGCGGATTTGCATGACGATGGTCGAATTTGCTCAGGAACATGGTGCAACTGGGTACACAACGGATTTTGGCGAGCCCGGCTTTCATGTTCCCGCTATCATGTTCAACTCAATCCCGTCGACCATCTACGGGGGCAGTTCTGAGGTACAAAAAGAAATTATCGCGAAACATGTGTTGAAGCTTCCTGACTAAGACAAGCGTCAACACTCCCTGAGGAGTAAAGGCTTTGGAAACAATTCAGTTTGAAGTGCAAGAGGGTGTCGGCACACTGACGTTGAATCGGCCCAATCGCAAAAATGCGATCGATGCCGTCATGCGCGAGGAACTCAAAGAGGTTGTATTTTCGCTCCCGCAACAACGAGATTTACGTGCGCTGATTATTACAGGGGCGGGCGGTACATTTTGCGCCGGTGGTGATATCAGCGTGATGGGGGCGGGTACGTTGGCGCCTGAGGATGGACGTCATCGGATGCGTCACGACTATCTTTCGTGGATTGAAACCTTGCTTAGGTTAGAAATACCTGTGATCTCGGCGGTCGAGGGCGCGGCCTACGGCGCAGGCTTTAGTCTCGCGTTGACGGCGGATATTGTGCTGGCCGACTCTTCGAGCAAGTTCTGCATGTCATTTATGCGTTTAGGTCTCGTGCCTGATTGTGCTGCTTTTTATACTCTCCCGCGGATTGTGGGTACGCAGCGCGCCAAAGAGCTTGCCTTT
>JBILJA010000127.1:0-6608 GCA_044368775.1 Burkholderiaceae bacterium | reverse complement strand
GCGAGTCCCGGTACAGCCTTGGCTGTATTGATTTTCTCCATCAATCTGGCGGGGGATGGTCTCCATCAGCTCCTGACACCGGGCGAGAGAGCCTAATCATGGTCACTGACGAAATTGTTCTGGATGTAAAAAACCTGACTGTGGATATCTCTACACCACGTGGCACCCTCCATGTCGTGCGTGATATTTCTCTCCAGGTCAAACGCGGTGAAACCCTCTGTATCGTGGGCGAGTCGGGATGTGGCAAATCCATCACCTCACTGTCTTTGATGGGCTTGTTGCCTAAAACTGCAACACGCAGCAGTCATGTGTTTGAGTTTCTTGGCGAGGATCTGTCGCGCGCCAGCAAAAGTCGCATCAACGATTTGCGTGGCAATCGCATGGCGATGATTTTCCAAGAACCGATGACGGCCCTCAATCCCGCCTATACCATCGGAGATCAGCTGACCGAGCACTACCGCCACCACCTCAAGGCCTCGGCAGAAGACGCGCGCCTGCGTGCTGTCGAGCTTTTAGAAAAGGTAGGCATCGCCTCTGCTGCCGAGCGACTTGGACAGTATCCGCATCAACTCTCTGGTGGCTTGCGTCAGCGCGTCATGATCGCCATGGCACTGATGTGTGGTCCAGAGTTGTTGATCGCCGACGAACCAAGCACCGCACTGGACGTGACGATTCAAGCGCAGATTTTGCGCTTGTTAGCCGATTTACAGAAAGAGCTTGGTATCGCCATGGTGCTCATCACTCATGATCTAGGCGTGGTTGCTCGGATCGCCGATCGAGTCGCCGTGATGTACGCCGGACAAATCGTCGAAGAGGGTACGGCCGAGGATATTTTCGCAGCACCGCAACACCCCTACACGCGCGGCTTGATCAGCTGTATCCCTATCCCAGGCAAAACAGTTCCTGGTGGCAAGCTTGGCACCATCCCAGGCGTTGTGCCCTCGCTGATCGGCGAGATGAAGGGCTGCGCCTTTAAAGATCGTTGCGAATTCGCCCAAGCGCGTTGTAGCGAGACCATCCCCTTGCATCAGACGCGCCGGGGTCAACAATGGCGCTGCATCATGAATGAAACACAACAGAGCGGAGCAGGCCAATGACTGCCCTGATTGAAACAAAAGATCTGCAGCGCACCTTTTCAGTCAGCGCTGGCTTGTTTAAACCTCGCCAGACACTGCATGCCGTCAATGGCGTCGACCTGTCGGTGCAACGCAAAGATGTGCTGGGCATCGTAGGCGAATCGGGCTGTGGTAAATCAACGCTTGCCCGCATGTTATTGGGTCTGACGCCCCCTTCGCGCGGAAGCGTCCTGATTGATGGGCAAGATATCAGCAAGATCGATCGTCGAGATCTGGCACGTCGCGTGCAGCCGATTTTTCAAGATCCTTATTCCTCGCTCAATCCGCGCCGCACTATTTCCTCTATTGTGTCCTTTCCGCTGGATGTACTTGGCGTAGGAACAAAGAGCGAACGTCGCAAAAAAGCCATCGAGATGTTGGATCGCGTGGGCTTGCCCGCACGCTATGCGGACAATACACCCGGACAACTTTCTGGCGGCCAACGTCAGCGCGTCGCGATCGCGCGGGCACTCGTGATCAATCCTGAGATTGTGATCTGCGACGAACCGACTTCGGCGCTAGATGTTTCTGTCCAAGCCCAGATTTTGAATTTATTGTTGGACTTGCGTAAAGAATTCAATCTGACTTATGTTTTTATTAGCCATAACTTGGCGGTGGTGGAGCATATCGCTACCCAGGTCGCGGTGATGTATTTGGGGCGCGTTGTCGAGCTCACTCAAACAGCTGAACTGTTCAAACATCCTCGGCATCCCTACACACAGGCTCTGTTGGCCTCTGTCCTGACGCCCGAGCCTGGTTTGGGAATCCCTGATATGGGACTGGGTCTTTCGTTTCCAGACCCGTTGCATCCGCCTTCAGGATGCTCCTTTCACCCACGTTGCCAGCAACGTCTGCCGGAATGTTCCGTGGAGCACCCACACCTCTTGCGCGACGCACAAGGTGATGTGGCGTGTCATCTTTATCCCGCAAAAAAATAACGCGCAGGAAAACGAGTCGTTTTCACTGCGCGCTGTTGACTGACACTCAGAATGGTGCGAGGCCCAAGGCAGCACGGAAGCGGTTTTTGACAAACACCCCGTCACGCGAAGGTAAAGCACGGGGCAGATCATCGGCTTTGACCATAATCTGTGCGAACGTCACGCCTTGACGCGCATTGACGTTTTGCTCCACCTGTTTCAAGCCCGCCATATCCTTGACCTGATAAGCATTGGCAATCCCGCAAGCCTGGGCTACAGCGGACATGTTAGTGCCGAGACTCGAGTGACTAAACTGCATCCCAGTTTCGCCAAAGTGACCGTTATCGAGCACGACGATGGTGAGGTTTGCTGGTTTTTGAGCACTGATCGTTGCCAAAGAACCGATCCCCATTAACTGTTCTCCATCACCCGTAATCACTAATACGGACTTATCTGGCTGCGCCAAGGCGAGGCCTAAGCCCATGGCCGCGGCACCACCCATCGCGCCCCAGAGGTAAAAGTTTTTATCGCGATCGCCTGCGGCGAACACGTCATAGGTGGCAGAACCCAACCCCGTCACAATCAAGGACTCTGGGCACTTGGCAATCAAAGCACTGACAAATTCGCGACGATCAATGACGCTATTAGAAGACTGAACTTGACTCATTGAAATTCCTATCTGATGAATTAGTTACGCAACCACTTTTTGCGGCCGATCAAGCGCTGTGACAACAGCACGGCAACGGGCTCTCCGCCCTCAAAAGCAAAGTCCAGTGCGGCTCCGACAACATCCTCGACCTCATCGGCACGCTCAGCGCGATAGACCTTGATGCCCATCAGCTCCATCGAAGCCTGCGTTGCTTTGCTCATGGGCACCTGCCAAGGGTTGAACTCGGCGTACTCGCCACGCATGGTCACCAAGGCCAAGAACGGAAAGCGGCAGCTCTGCAACAAGGACATCATATTGATGCAGTTACCCACGCCGCTACTCTGCATGAGCAGAGCATGACGCTGACCTCCCAACCATGCGCCACCAGCGACCGCGACGCCTTCTTCTTCGGTCGTCAATACGATCGCACGCATCGCAGGATCCTCGTTGACGCGGCGAATCACGTGCGCATGACCGGCATCGGGCACATAAGATACTTGCTGAATGCCACCTTCTTTGAGAACCTTGAATATTTGTTCTTGCCAAGCGGGTGTGGGTGTGAATACTTCACTCATGTCTCGCGAATCCTTTGATCAATATTTGTAACGAATCGATACTATACGTCCGTTTTTGCAGGAAGCGGTAAGGCCGTTTTATAGCGCACCTGTTTGAGGGCAAAACTTGACCTGATTTTCTCTATGCCAGGAATCGGGGTCAACTGCTCCAAGATAAACTTTTCCAGCGCGGCAATATCCGTCACCGCAACACGGATCAAGTAATCGCTATCACCCGTCATCAGATAGCACTCCATCACTTCGTCATGCTCGCTGATGCGCTGCTCAAAATGCGCCAGCGATTCTTTGCTTTGGCTTTTAAGACTGATGTTGATAAAGACATTGAGCCCCAAGCCAAGTGCTGTCGCATTGGCCAAAGCCACATACCGGTCGATCACACCTGCCGATTCCAGTGCCCGCACTCGCGCCAGGCATGGCGATGGACTCAGATGGATCCTGCGTGCCAACTCAATATTTGAGAGCGCCCCGTCGGCTTGAAGCTCAGACAAAATCTTTAAATCAATAGAATCTAATCTCATTATTCTGTTTATTTTAAATAATTAGCATTAAATGCTTCATTTTATCATTTTAACTACTAATTAAGGCATCTCATGCTGCAAACAAATCCCTAGAATATCGATTATTCATCAAGCCTCTTTAAGCTGCCCACACAATGAACGCTGCGATCGATCCCCGCCCTGCCTCTTGGCTCCATACCGTCACCGACTCCGACACCCAAGAGACGCAAGAATGGAAACAATCCTTGCTCGCTGTCTTGGAGGCCGCGGGTCCTGAGCGCGCCAAATTCCTCCTAGATGAGCTCGTACGAACCGCAAACTCGGCCCAAGTCGGTTGGCGCCCCGAGCTCAGCACGCCCTACGTCAACACGATCTCTGTCGACCAACAGCCCGTATTTCCCGGGGATTTGGCTATCGAAGAGCGTCTGGCCTCCATCATGCGCTGGAATGCCTTGGCGATGGTGGTACGGGCCAACCAAGCCTATGGAGAGCTTGGGGGTCATATCGCAAGCTATGCGAGCGCAGCGGATCTCTTTGAAACGGGTTTCAACCACTTTTTTGAAGCAAGGCACGGCACAGGACCGGGGCAGCATCGTGGAGACCTGGTTTTCTTTCAGCCCCATAGCGCGCCGGGTGTGTATGCCCGCGCCTATCTTGAAGGCAGGCTTCAAGAGCAGGACTTGTTGCACTACCGTCAAGAAATACAAGCGATTAAAAATGGAGCACAAGGTCTCTCGAGCTACCCGCATCCATGGCTCATGCCTGATTTCTGGCAGTTTCCTACAGGCTCGATGGGCATCGGTCCGATCAGCTCCATTTATCACGCCCGCTTTATGCGCTATCTCACTCATCGCAACTTGCTCAACTGCGAGTCCCGCAAAGTATGGGGGGTGTTTGGTGATGGAGAAATGGACGAGCCAGAGTCCATGAGTGCCTTGACTCTGGCTGCCCGAGAAGGATTGGACAACTTAGTCTGGGTGGTCAATTGCAACCTGCAACGCCTGGACGGCCCGGTGCGTGGCAATGGGCGCATCATTGATGAGCTCGAAAAGCTTTTCACTGGCGCGGGATGGAATGTCATCAAGCTGGTCTGGGGCAGTGACTGGGACGGTTTGTTCGCTCGCGACTTGACCGGTGCCCTCACCCGCGCCTTTGCCAATACTGTCGACGGACAAATGCAAACGTTCGCCGCCAAAGATGGTCGCTTTAATCGCGATACCTTTTTTGGACAAAACGAAGAGCTTGCTCGACTCGCACAAGGCATGACGGACGATCAAATCGATCGTCTCAAACGCGGCGGACATGATTTGGTCAAGATCCATGCGGCCTATGCGGCAGCAGCCAACCACAAGGGGCAACCCACGGTGATTTTGGCGCACACCAAAAAGGGCTATGGGATGGGCAGTGCGGGTCAGGGCAAAATGACCACGCATAGCCAGAAAAAACTAGACGACAACGATCTGATCGAGTTTCGCAATCGTTTTAACTTGCCCTTGAGTGACGAACAGGCGACCTCCTTGAGCTTTTATCGTCCCGCCTCAGATAGTCCGGAGATGCAATATTTACTCAAGCGTCGTGAAACTCTCGGTGGCTATTTACCCAAGCGTGAAACCACGTGTGACATTGTCGCTGTCCCTGAGATGTTGCAATACAGTCAGTTTGCCACTCACGCAGAGGGCAAGGAAATGAGCACGACGATGGCGTTTGTGCGCGTGCTCGGTAACTTACTCAAGGATCCCGTCCTGGGGCCGCGCATCGTCCCGATCGTCGCCGACGAGGCACGTACTTTTGGTATGGCCAATTTATTTAAACAAGTGGGTATTTATTCGAGCGTGGGTCAACGCTACGCGCCTGAAGACATCGGCTCGGTGTTGAGTTACCGCGAAGCGCTCGATGGGCAAATCCTCGAAGAAGGCATTTCCGAGGCGGGCGCGATCGCCAGCTGGACCGCCGCGGCGACAAGCTACAGCGTGCATGGTTTAGCCATGTTGCCGTTTTATATTTACTACTCGATGTTTGGCTTCCAGCGCGTCGGTGATCAGATCTGGGCTGCAGCGGACCAACGTCCTCGCGGCTTTTTATTGGGCGCGACGTCTGGTCGCACGACGCTCGGCGGCGAAGGCCTGCAACATCAAGATGGCTCAAGCCACCTCCATGCGGCCACCATTCCAAATTGCAAAGCCTACGATCCCGCTTTTGCTGGGGAAATGGCCGTGATCATTGATCAGGGTGTGCGGGAGATGATGGTTGAGCAGCGAGATGTGTTTTATTACGTCACGCTCATGAACGAAAACTACGCCCAACCGTCCTTGCCAGAAAACGTACGCGACGACATTATCCGCGGCGCGTATCTGTTTAATGTCTATCGGGCCAAAAAAGAAACAGCCCAGGTGACCTTGCTTGGCTCGGGTGCGATTTTGACCGAAGTCATTAAAGCAGCTCAAGCGCTCTGCGCCGAGGGCATCACAGCGTCCGTCTTCAGCATCACCAGTTGGAGCGAACTAGCGCGTGACGGCTTGTCTTGTGAACAGGCGGCCCTCAAGGGTGAGGCGGCTCCTGGTGTACCATTTATCTATCAGCAACTCTCCAAGAGCCAAGGCCCGATTATTGCGGCGACGGATTATGTACGCGCGGTTCCTGAAACGGTCCGTGCCTACACACCCTCGAGCCGTCGTTATATGACACTGGGTACAGATGGTTTTGGGCGCAGCGACACCCGTGCTGAGCTCAGAGCATTTTTTGGTGTAGATGCGCAAACAATCGTCCGAGCTGCGAAACATGCTCTGACATAATTTAGACTATGCATGACCGAAGCTTCTCAGTCTGACCTCAGCGATTTAAAGCGCCCAGCCTTT
>JBILJA010000126.1:0-6619 GCA_044368775.1 Burkholderiaceae bacterium | reverse complement strand
GGGTGGTTTGTTGGCCAATCCCGCCGTGGTGCTTTGCCATGCGATTGCCGCCATCATCGATGAAAAAGGCCATGTCAATGCGACGGAGCTGATGCCTGACGCGATGCCCGCGTCGGTCAAGCGCGCACTCGCGGATGTTGTGGTGGATCCGGGGCCGGACGGTCCGGAAATCAATGACTGGTGGGGCGCTCGGGGCTTGAGCCAGGCTGAGAAAGTGTTTGGCTGGAACACTTTCGAAGTACTCGCGATGGTGTCGGGAAACCCAGAGCGGCCCGTCAATGCTGTGCCTCCTCGCGCCAAAGCGCATTGCCAAATTCGCTTTACGGTCGATAAGGATCCCGATACCTTTTTACCTGCGCTGCAAAAATTTCTTGATGCAAAGGGTTTCTCGGCCGTCAAGGTTGTGGGGCCAAGTCACGATGTGATGAATGCCACGCGGATCGATCCAGATCATCCCGCTGTGCAATGGGCTGTGCGTTCGATTACGCAAACAATGGGCCGCAAGCCCGCCGTGCTCCCTAATCTGGGCGGTTCCTTGCCCAATGATGTTTTTACCGATATTATTGGTGTGCCAACCATTTGGGTGCCGCACTCTTATGCGAGTTGCTCGCAGCATGCGCCCAATGAGCACGTCCTTGACTTCATCATCCAGGAAGGCTTGCAAATCATGACCGGTATTTTCTGGGATATGGGTGAAGCACCACCCAAGAGAGGCTGACATGCCGTTGCGTTGCAGGGTCGCGGTCATTCAAATGGGTCGAGCGCCTGAAGATATTTCTCAGACGTTTGGCGACCAGGGCGAGTGGTTCAGGCGAGCGCTGGTCCAAGAGCGGGTTGAGATTGCCGTCACGTGTCCCGCGGACGGCGAGCGCTTACCTGACCCGGATTCTTTTGACATCGCCATCCTCAGCGGTTCGTGGTCGATGGTGACGGATCGAGAAGACTGGAGCGAAGCCACGCGTCAGTGGATACTGGATGTGTTGCCGAAGGGTAAATACATGCTGGGCGTGTGTTACGGTCATCAGTTGATGGCCGATGCCCTAGGCGGGCGTGTTGACTATCACCCGCTCGGCAGAGAGATCGGGTTGAAAACGGTGACACTGACTGACGCCGCGCGACGGGATCCATTGTTAGCGAGTTTTCCACAGCGCTTTGAGGCAAACTTGTCTCATGAACAGACTGTGGTGATACCTCCGCCTGGTGCGATCGTCTTAGGACACTCCGAGCATGATCCTCACCAGATGTTGAGATACGGCGAGACTGCCTTTTCCGTTCAGTTTCACCCAGAGTTCACACCACCGCTGATGCGCGCCTGCGTCATGAGGCGCGCGCAAGCGTTGCGCCGGAACGGTGTCGACGTTGAAAGCATCGTGCACCCACTCAAACCAGCCGATGACGCGCATCGAGTGATGCAGTTATTTATACGCCAAGCCATTCATGCGATGAAAGACTCTGCGTATTCTGCGAACGAAGCGTGATGACGTTGTCGATGGGCACATGTTTTTGTTCTAACTATGATCTATATCAATAAAAACAATTAGGTTTTTATTTTAAATAGCTTTAATCTAAATACTCACCAGATTAAGGAGTCAATTATGTCGAACCAAGGTCAATGTCCCGTGATGCACGGCGCCAACACCATTGAAAGCAAGTCCCCCATGGCGTGGTGGCCCAACGCACTCAAGCTAGAAATTTTGCACCAGCACGATACCAAGACCAATCCGCTCAAAGGTTTCAATTACCGCGAAGAGGTCAAAAAGCTTGACGTCGCGGCACTTAAAAAAGACTTAACTGCGCTCATGACAGACAGTCAGGACTGGTGGCCAGCCGACTGGGGTCATTATGGTGGCTTGATGGTCCGTATGGCCTGGCATGCAGCCGGCAGCTATCGCATTGCAGACGGTCGCGGTGGTGCGGGTACGGGTAATCAACGCTTTGCACCTTTAAATTCCTGGCCAGACAACGTCAACTTGGACAAAGCGCGTCGCTTGCTGTGGCCGATTAAAAAGAAATATGGCAACAAACTCAGCTGGGCTGACTTGATTGTGTTGGCTGGAAATGTTGCCTATGAGTCGATGGGGCTGAAAACCTATGGTTTCGCTTTTGGTCGCGAGGATATTTGGGCACCAGAAATTGATATTTACTGGGGTGCTGAAAAAGATTGGCTCGGCTCCAGTCGTTACGACGGTGACAATCGTGCCACGCTAGAAAATCCGCTTGCTGCGGTGCAAATGGGTCTCATCTATGTGAATCCCGAAGGCGTCAATGGTCAGCCTGATCCTCTTCGCACTGCACAAGATGTGCGCTTGACGTTTGCGCGCATGGCGATGAACGATGAGGAAACCGTTGCATTGACCGCAGGTGGTCATACTGTGGGTAAATGTCACGGCAACGGCAACGCTGCGAATCTTGGTCCAGCCCCTGAGGGTGCTGACGTCCAAGAGCAAGGTCTTGGTTGGATGAATCATACGACTCGAAGTGTGGGCCGTGACACCGTCAGCAGCGGCATCGAAGGCGCGTGGACCACGCATCCCACACAATGGGATAACGGCTACTTTCAACTTCTTCTCAACTATGAATGGGAGCTCAAGAAGAGTCCAGCAGGAGCATGGCAGTGGGAGCCGGTCAACATCAAAGAAGCAGATAAGCCTGTCGATGTGGAGGATGCCTCCATTCGTCATAACCCGATCATGACCGATGCGGACATGGCCATGAAAATGGATCCTGAGTACAGCAAGATCTCACAGCGTTTTTACAAAGATCCTGCCTACTTCACCGAGGTCTTTGCGCGTGCTTGGTTCAAACTCACCCACCGTGACTTGGGACCTAAAGCGCGTTATATCGGACCGGAAGTGCCAAAAGAGGATTTGATCTGGCAAGATCCAGTCCCCGCAGGTAACAAAAGTGTTGACGTCAATGCGGTCAAAGCCAAGATCGCCGCAAGTGGTCTGTCCATTAGCGAAATGGTGTCGACCGCCTGGGACAGCGCACGGACCTTCCGTGGATCAGACCTGCGCGGTGGTGCCAATGGTGCGCGCATTCGCTTGGCTCCCCAGAAAGACTGGGAAGGCAACGAACCCAAGCGTCTGGCTAAGGTTCTTGGCGTGCTGGAAGGTATCGCTAAAACCACTGGCGCCAGTATCGCTGACGTGATTGTGTTGGCCGGAGGTGTCGGGATTGAACAGGCTGCCAAGGCGGCAGGTCATGCTGTGACGGTTCCGTTCACGCCAGGTCGGGGTGACGCAACGCCTGAGCAAACTGATGCAGAGTCCTTCGCCGTGCTCGAACCCATCCATGATGGCTATCGCAATTGGTCCAAACAGCACTATGCAGTGAGTGTCGAAGAGCTCATGCTTGATCGCACACAGCTGATGGGCCTGTCGGCACAGGAAATGACGGTGTTGGTGGGCGGTATGCGTGTGTTGGGCACAAACTACGGCGCGTCGAAACACGGTGTTTTGACAGAGCGCGAAGGCGCCCTGACGAATGACTTTTTCGTGAATCTGACCGACATGGCCTACACCTGGAAGCCAACAGGTCGCAACAGCTACGACATCGTCGAGCGCAAGTCTGGCAAGACAAAGTGGACCGCGACACGCGTTGATTTAGTGTTTGGTTCGAATTCAGTGTTGCGCGCCTACGCAGAAGTCTATGCGCAGGATGACAACAAAGAGAAATTCGTCCAGGACTTTATCGCCGCATGGACCAAAGTCATGAACGCAGATCGTTTTGATGTTTAAGTGATTGTTTGAGTAGGTGAAAAAGGCCGGTTCAATGTGAACCGGCCCTTTTCTTTTTGTTTAGGTAGTTGACTGATTCAGACGTTGCGCAATGTCTAAGACACTAATCACTTCAACGTTTTCTTTTACGACCCAACCTTTTTCAACGGGTGAGACAATGTATGCCGCCTCAACCCCAACATCTTCACATGCTTGCCAGAATCCTTTCGTGACCTTAGGTGCGCTGGAAAACTTTACTTCAAAACCAATTTTTTTAAGACCGATTTCAACCACTACATCTAATTCAGCACCAGCAGCGGTTCGATAAAAAGACATCGTTGCACCATCTGGAAGGTGAGCCGCTATTTGCTCGATGACAAATCCTTCCCAAGAGGCTCCTGTACTGGGGTGGCCTAAGAGGTCATTGACCTCGCGAATGCCAAGTAAGTTGTGCAGTAAACCACTATCACGCACATATATCTTGGGTGATTTCACCAGCCGTTTACCTAAGTTAATAAAATATGGCTCCAGACGCCTGACCATAAGCGTGTCACATAAGTGATCAAGGTAACGTCCAGTCGATGTAGCAGAGATGCCCAGCGAGCCAGCTACAGCCGAAGCATTAAAGATTTGGCCATGAAGGTGTGCAACCATCCGCCAAAATCGATGCATCAGTTGTGGATCTACATTGATACCTAAACTTGGTAAATCAGTGTTTAAGAAATGTCGAATAAGTGCTGAGCGCCAGTCCCACGATGCATTGATGCTTTTGGCCAAGTAACTATTTGGAAAGCCGCCTCTAAGCCAAAGAGACTGGGTATCGTTAAAATTTTCATACACCTCACTTAGTACGAGCGGAGACATATCTACTAGAGACAAGCGTCCTGCAAGCGATTGTGATTGCTTGAGTAGCTTAAAGGATGCTGACCCTAGGAGCAAAAACCGTCCTGGACGGCGATCTGCGTCAATCTCTCCGCGCATTTCACTCAGCAGTTGCGGGTGATTTTGAATTTCATCCAAGATCACTAGTCGTTCGCGATTTTCTGCAAAAAATGCTCTTGGGTTTGATAGTTTTGCTAAGGCCTCTGCTGAATCTAAATCTAGATAAATCGATTGATTGGAGTCTTTGGCAAAAGTTTTCGCGAGCGTTGTTTTTCCTACTTGACGTGGGCCAAGGATCCCAACTGCGGGGCTCCATTGCAGATGTTCACGGATTTTAGGGAAGGCGATGCGATCAAACATCCTTGTATATTAGTCATAAAATGAAGAATATACAAGGATAAAATTACTTAGTATTTATAAAAAGAGGTGTGAGTCTGCGGTCGATTCCAATCTCAGTAGCAACCGCCACCAGATCGAATAGGGTTTACGATTTTCCATCGCTCGCCTTGTGCGGATGACAAATATGTAATGCAAATAATGCGTATAGGTCAGGACAAATTCGGTAATATATCCAAAATACTCAAGATCATTGATTTATAAATATAGATGAGTCATCTCCTGGGTAAGGGTGCGTTGGGTCGACGTTCATTCTTACTGACGCTTTTGGCTTTGAGTGCAGCCCCGACTAGCGCTTTAGCCGCTAACGCTGATCGCACAATGACTGTTTGGAAAGATCCACTTTGTGGCTGTTGTGCAGAGTGGGTCACGCATCTTGAAAAAAATGGTTTTGTCGTCAAAGTTGTTGACAAGGGAAATCAAGCGATACGCACGCAATTAGCTGTTCCACCAAAGTTTGGCTCTTGTCATACGGCTTTAATTCAGGGCTATGTCATTGAGGGGCATGTTCCAGGCGCAGACATTCATCGACTCATTAAAGAACAGCCCCGCGCCCTTGGCTTAGCCGTGCCTAAAATGCCGATTGGTTCTCCAGGTATGGATGGTCCTGAGTATCAAGGCCGACGCGATCCTTATGAGGTCTTGCTCATTCAAAAAGATGGCAGTTCTTCGGTATTTAGTTCATATAACTAACGTTGATATGAATACTAGCTAACCAGCTTTAATGGCTGTGGTGAACGGATTAAAGCCATCAAGCAACGGTGGCAATCACAATAGCGTTTTGCTCGATCGCGGCCATCGCATTTTGTCTGAGTTTGAGTGGACTTTCCGCATCGGCAAATCCTACCAATCCTTGCCCTGGGTTGAGTTGTAAGGACACCTCAACACCGCTCGCACCCGCGCCTCTGCGTACCACTTTACCTTGGAGGAGATTGACAGCTCCTGCTGCAACTATCGTTGGAGCGACAGTGACTGCGGTGGCCTTAAAAAGCGCTAATACTGACTGTTTAGGTTCGAGACTCAAGAGCTGCAAGCTCTCCAGTGTGATGCGGGAAATCAGCGTCTGACCATCCGCAAGCGATAAGCTGACTTGGGCAGTGCCGCGGGTCTTTTTGATTTCTTTGACCACGCAAGGCAATTGGTTGCGCATACTTGTTCGGAAGCCAAAGCTGGCGATGCCGCCGAGGTTTAGCCCAGAGCCTTTTGAGGCCTCTGCGATCTGGGTTAAGGCTTGTTCACGGGCCTTGTTGAGTAGGTCTGCTGCCCGCAAGACTCGAATGCCTTCAGGTGTGAGCTTCGCGCCGCCGCCTCCTGATCCTCCAACAACTTTCGCCACTAAGGGAACACCCGCGAGGTTGCTGAGTGTTTCAAGGGCCTGCCATGCTGCCTTGTAACTCACCCCATTCGCTCTGGCTGCCTCTGAGATGGATCCCGCGCGATGGATCGCGCGCAATACTTCCAAACGCTTGTCTGTAGAGGCAGTTCCCAGCACTTCGCCAAAGTGGATATTAGGTGTTTTGATGGTCATGACGTGAAAAGTGAATATGAATATCGCTATTCATAAGTAGAATAACGTATAAAATCCGATTTCTAATTGTGGCATATCGAAAGTCTTTATGAAT
>JBILJA010000125.1:0-6690 GCA_044368775.1 Burkholderiaceae bacterium | reverse complement strand
CTCGGGTGCGGATACTAGCCAAGTCTGAACCGGAACTAGGTTCGCTCATGCCAATACAAAAAAATGCCTCACCGCGGCATATTTTAGGAATATAAAAACGCCGTTGTTCTTCGGTGCCGAAATTTAAAATGAGCGGTCCACTCTGTCGATCCGCAATCCAATGCGACGCGACAGGGGCACCAGCGACCAAAAGCTCCTCCGACAAGACAAAACGCGAAAAAAAACCTTTTCCCGAACCGCCATACTCTTTGGGAATCGTGAGACCCAGCCAACCTTTTTTTGCGAGACTTTTGCTGAAAGACTCGCTTGTACCCATCCAGGAACGGGCCTTGATGTGGTTGGGAACGCCTTGCATTTCATCGTTCAAAAATGCGCGAATCTCCGCCCGAAAGGCGCGCTCGTCCTGAGGAACTTCTGTAAATTCAAGTGCTGTCAGCATGTTTAACCTGTCTTGGGAGACCTCACAGGAAGGCTGATGGGTCTCGGTTACGGCGAATTTTTATCGTCTTATACTCAAAGTATTGTATTTGTTTGTAACGATAACAGCCAATCCACAGAGGAAAACATGACGGAAACTAAGCTTTTAGGCTCAGGATATATCTGGCAAGAACTTGCTGTCGGTCAAAAATTCAGAACCTATCGACGCACGGTGACTGAAACGGACATCATCAACTTTATTAGCGTAACAGGGATGTTGGAAACGATCTTTATCGACAAAACCTTTGCGCATGGCGCAATGCAAGGACGCCCTGTTCCCGGCGGGCTGACGTATGGATTGATCGAGGGATTGCTCATGCAGGGCATGGTGCAAGGGACCGGTCTTGCCTTGCTCGAGGTTCATAAAAAAGTCCTCAAACCTGTGTTAGCCGGTGACACCATCTGGGCCGAGGTCGAGGTGACCGCGATCAAACCGACCTCCAAACATAATCGCGCGGTCGTGACCTCACGCGTCGATGTTAAAAACCAAGATGGTGTAGACGTCATGACCTATACAGCCGTGAGGATGCTCGCTGGCGAGAGGCATTAAGTGATCACGACAGACTGTCTTGAGCGCAAAACAGCCTGTCTTAAAAATGGATGCCGTTTTGATCTTTATTGTCCATAGGTAACATAAAGACAGTCAGCACACTCGATAAGGCTGCGATCAACCAAAAGAAGAAAAAACCAAAGGCGTACAACATTTCCCGCTCGGGTCTGATGTAGCCAAAAATAGCCACATCCAGAGGATCGATCAAGGCAAAAACGACCGCACTCGCCAAGCCCGCCATCAAAAATGAGGGCCATAGTATCCACATCAATGAACGCCATTTCATCGCGAATCCCTTGATCAACGCGCTTCGTTTGCTGTCGGTTTGCTAGCGTTCTTTTCAACGACCAAACCGCGTTTCATCCCGCCTTCAAGAATAGGTTGATCAGAAAAGCTTTGTAGTGCCAAAGCGATTGTGATGGCACAACCCACAATTGCCAATGCAGGACCAGCCATCAAAATCCAAGGCCATGGCTCTCTCCACCAAGGCGTCGCAACATACGGAATTTCTAAACGTTGTGGTGTGCGCGTCATCACGCCTCCTTAGCGAGGAAAAATAAAGCTGGAAGCTTCTTTGATTTCAGTCAGCACAGCACCATCGGCACCGAGCGACTTCATCGTAAATCGTATAGGCTGAGGCCCGGGCTGAGCACCCTCGGCAGGTGCCCTTACCACAACAGCGATCAAGCGATTCGAGGCGCTCGCGACGTTGATATGTGATGTGGACTCCACAGTTCCGGATTGTTTTGCGCCCGCCAAAGGCACGGAGGCTCTGTCAGCAAGCGCCACGGACATCCCTGGCAAACCTTCCACACCAAGAGAAAGCACAAGCGGCTGCTCAGAAGCATTCATTAATTGCAGACGATAGACATTTTCGATCATGCCGCCCGCGACTTCACGACCCAGCATGCCACGATCCCGGATCACATCCACACGCAGGGTTGTTCTGGTTGCCAACGCACCTATAAAGATGGCGACAAGCACCAACATGAATGCTGAATAAATCAGTACTCGGGGTCGAAATAAACTCTCACGCATCGCTTTCGGAGAAAGCTTTTCTAAAATACCTCGCTCAGATGTGTAGCGAATCAGACCTTTGGGGTAGTCAAGTTTATCCATCACTTGATTGCAAGCATCCACACAGGCACCACAGCCGATGCACATGTACTGAAGCCCTTGGCGGATATCGATGCCAGTGGGACATACCTGAACACAGATACTGCAGTCTACGCAATCACCCATTCCTTGGGCTCGGTAATCGACTTTGCGAGAACGCGCGCCACGGGGCTCTCCTCGCCCGGCATCATAGGTCGCCACAAAGGTATCGCGGTCCACCATTACGCTCTGAAAGCGCGCATAGGGACACATGTATTTACAAACTTGCTCGCGTAAAAATCCCGCATTGCCCCAGGTGGCAAGGCTATAAAAAACTAACCAGAACCACTGCCAGGGTCCTAGCGTCAAGGCAAATAAATCAGCCGCCAAACCACGGATCGGGGCAAAATATCCAATAAACGAAAAGCCCGTCCAGAACGCAACCACAAGCCAAAGCGCATGCTTTGTTGCTTTAATTCGGACCTTGCGCGTCGAAAGCGGTGACTCATCCAAACGGATTCGGGCCACGCGATCACCCTCGATCTTGCGCTCAATCCACATAAAAATTTCGGTGTAAACGGTCTGAGGACAGGCGTACCCACAAAAGAGACGCCCAGCCATCGCTGTAAACAAAAATAAACCGAGCGCGGAAATGATGAGCAACAGCGTCAAATAAATGATGTCCTGGGGCCACAGCACCATGCCAAAAATATAAAACTTTCGTGCACCCAGATCAAACAGTACCGCTTGACGACCATTCCAGTTGAGCCAAGGTAAACCATAAAACAGCGCTTGCGTGAACAACACCAAAGCGATGCGCCAACGCGCAAATACGCCAATGACTGAACGGGCATAAATTTTTTGACGGACATCCGCAAGCGTTTGCTCAAGCACCTCTGCACCAGGCGCTAAAGCTTGACTTCCCAAGGGACGCCAGGCAAGAGGCGGTACATTCTCAGATGTTGAGACCTGATTGTTATCGCTCATACTCGGCGCCTCGGATCATCGCGCATCCTCACTTGGCTGCGCCTTTAGACATCGCGGCAGAAGTGGTCACATCTTTACCACCAGACAATCCCCACACCCAAGCCGTCAGCATACGCACCTGCTCGGGAGTCAGAAGATGCTCCTGCGCTGGCATACGGTTGTTACGGCCGTTCAAAATGCTTTGCACAATCGCGGCCTCGGAGCTCCCATATAACCAAACATCGTCGGTCAGATTGGGTGCGCCTAAAGCCTTGTTTCCCTTGCCTTCTACGCCATGACAAGCGACGCAGTTATTTAAATACTCGCGCTTACCGGGGATCACACGGACCTGATCATGCGCCAAGCCTGAGAGTGCGCGTACGTATTGTGCAATTTCACCCGCTGCCTTAAGGTTGATATTGGCGCCCATAGGCGGCATCACGCCATTACGCCCTTGTGCGATCGAAGTCTGCAAAACCTCTGGGGTGCGTCCATATAAGGAGTCACCCTCGGCGAGATTAGGAAAACTCACTGAACCGCGCGCATCGGATCCATGGCATTGCGCGCAATGATTGAGGAATAAGCGCTGCCCGATCATTCGCGCTTCGGGATCTGCTGCAATCGCAGGAATATCCATCGCGGCATAGCGTGCGAAGACCGGCTTGACCTCTTCGTTGAGCTTGGCTTGATCATCCTTGATTTCAATCTCAGAGGTGAAGCCCAGTATCCCTTGATAGGCGCCCAGCCCAGGATACAACACCAAATAACCCAAACCCACCACACACATGATGACGTACATAGAGGTCCACCATTTGGGGACAGGATTATTTAACTCTCGCAAGTCGCCATCCCAAACATGGCCTGTATCTTCGACAACACCTGGTTTTTTACTGATCAACCATTTCCGCTGTGAAAAAATCAACCACAAGCACCAGACAATCCCGCCGACTGAAATAATGGCGATGTAATAACCCCAATAACCATTAAAAAAATCATTCATGGCATCGATTCCTTTTTGTCATGCTCAGCGCCTTCGTCGGGCAAAACAAACGGGAGATTGGCTGCCTCTTCGTTTGCTTGTTTTCGTCCCTTAGAAAATGCCCACCAAATAATCCCGAAAAATGTCAGCATGGCCAACACCGTTGCGATGGCATTCAGAAAAGCAAGCATCACTGACCTCCCACAGCGGGGGTTTTAGCCTGTGCCGCCTGTGCCGCCTTACGGGCACCTGTACCCAAACCTTGTAAATAAGCGATCATGGCATCCTCTTCAGTCATACCTTTCAAGGCAGCCGGCGCCGATTCGATTTGCGCTTCGGTATAGGGCACACCGAGGAAACGCAAGGCTCTCATCCGGTCTTTAATATCCGAGCCCGTCAACCGTCGTTGAGCAAGCCAAGGGTAGCCAGGCATATTGGACTCTGGCACAACGGCTCTGGGATCACGTAAATGGACGCGATGCCACTCGTCCGAATAACGTTCGCCGACGCGCGCGAGATCAGGACCTGTCCGCTTTGAGCCCCATAAAAAGGGACGATCAAATACAGACTCGCCGGCTAAGGAGTAAGGGCCGTAGCGCTGCACCTCGGCGCGCAACATTCGGATCTGTTGCGAATGACAGCCTACACAACCCTCTCGGATGTAGAGATCGCGCCCCATGAGTCTGAGCGGATCGTAGGGCTCAACGCCAGGGGTTGGCGTGGTCAGCGAATGCTGAAAAAACAAGGGCACAATCTGCACGAGGCCGGCAAACAATACGACCAAAATACTGCAAACAATCATGAGCCCGATGTTTTTTTCCAGCGTTTCATGCGAAAAGAATTTTTGCTTTTCGTGTGCCATGATCTTCTCCTCAGGCCGTTGCGACGGCAGCGACCGGCACAGTTTGAACATGATCTTTTGGAATTTCCGGATTGACGGCTGTTTCACCCACAACAGTTTTGTAAACGTTATAGGCCATCACGAACATTCCACATAAATACAACGTACCGCCGAAGAGACGAATCGCATAGAAAGGAACCGAAGCTTTTACGGACTCGACAAAGCTGTAGGTCAGCGAACCATCCGCCTCAGTCGCACGCCACATCAGTCCCTGCATGACACCTGCAATCCACATCGATGCGATATAAAGCACCACGCCGATCGTTGCGATCCAGAAATGCACCTCGATCAGCTTGGTGCTGTACATGTTGTCGCGACCCCAAAGTCTTGGGATCAAGTAATACAACATACCAAACGTGATCATCGCGACCCAGCCCAAGGCGCCGGAGTGCACATGACCAACGGTCCAGTCGGTGTAGTGCGATAACGCATTGACGGTACGGATCGACATCATGGAGCCTTCGAACGTCGACATACCGTAGAACGAGAGCGACACCACCATGAACTTGAGGATCGGGTCCGTGCGCAACTTATGCCAAGCTCCAGACAAGGTCATAATGCCGTTGATCATGCCTCCCCACGAGGGTGCCAACAGTATTAACGAAAACACCATGCCAAGCGATTGCGTCCAATCAGGTAAGGAGGTGTAGAGAAGGTGATGTGGACCTGCCCACATATAGGTAAACGCAAGCGCCCAAAAGTGCACAATCGATAAACGATAAGAATAGATGGGCCGGTTCGCCTGCTTGGGAATAAAGTAATACATCATGCCCAAAAAGCTCGTCGTTAAAAAGAAGCCGACGGCATTGTGACCGTACCACCATTGCACCATCGCATCCTGCACGCCCGCATAGGCTGAATAAGACTTCCATAGCGTCGCAGGCATTTCAATATTGTTGACAATGTGCAGGATCGCGATCGTCAAAATATAGGAGCCAAAGAACCAGTTCGCAACGTAGATATGCTTGCTCTTGCGCTTGACAATGGTGCCAAAAAATACGATCGCATAAGCAACCCACACCAGCGTGATCAAAATATCGATCGGCCATTCAAGCTCGGCATATTCTTTGCTCGTCGTGATCCCGAGAGGCAAGGTAATCGCGGCCCCGACAATCACGAGCTGCCAGCCCCAAAAGGTAAATGGGATCAACAATCCACCAAACAAGCGCGCCTGACAAGTCCTCTGGACGACATAGTAAGAAGCTGCAAACAAAGCACTCCCGCCAAACGCAAAAATGACCGCATTCGTATGAAGCGGCCTAATCCGTCCGTAAGTCAGCCAAGGGATATCGAGATTGAGTTCAGGCCAGAGAAGTTGAGCGGCCAGAATCACACCCACCAACATCCCCACGACACCCCAGACAACCGTCATGATGGCAAACTGCCTGACAACTCCGTAGTTGAAGGTCTCGGCCGTCACAGCGTTAGAGCGAGCCATATTTATTTCCTTTTAAAGATATGTGTCTGACCGTCCGGTCATCGTCGAGCAAAATAGATTGACTCGCGGTATCAGGATCGTCGTACTGTCCTGAAAATACGGCCCACCACAACATGGCTCCCACCAACGCGATGACAGCAAGCGATAAAGGCAAAAGCAAATACAGTATTTCCAAAATAATTCCTAGGATTGAGCCTTGGGATGAAACCCTTGGGGTGTCATCCTATTTAAAGTGCCATGGGGAACGGCATAGAGACGCCAAGCATTGAGCACGACGGCCACGG
>JBILJA010000023.1:0-23526 GCA_044368775.1 Burkholderiaceae bacterium | reverse complement strand
AGATTGAGGTGTAGTAATTCAGAGACTTGATAAAGGCGCTCTACGACTTGTCCATCGCGTGAGGTGATCTGCACCCAACAAGGTGCCGTGAAATTGAAGCCTAAAATTTTTGACTGACTATGCACCAATATATTTTCTGGCATGCGTTCAGAGATGTTTTCTGAAAAAGTCGATGCCTTGATTGACGCATTCACTGGTGCATTCACTGGTTCATTCACTGGCTCAATCGATAACGCACTCACTAGAGGGGCATTATTAAGTGAAACGATCACAGCGGTCTGAGACAGTGCGACCTTGTGATCTACAACGCTGTGCTCGTCCGCATTAAATCCCTGCATCAACATAAGTGTGGCGACTAACCCTAGTGCGATGAAAGTCAAGCTGGTACCAAGACGACCAAAACGACTAATGCGTTGACCGCTCGCGGGAACCACCATGTCACCGGTCAGGCGTGAACGTATCAACTTGTTAATGCGTAGCTCCTGTGAAGAAACTATGTCGTCACCTTGCCGCAACGCTTCCATGCGCTCTAGCCAACTGAGCACTTCGTTCGCATGAGGAGTGTCCATCATCTCGGCAAAACGCTGGACGTTATGAACGTAATGCGCGGTGTGCATAAAGGGGCTTTGGCGACCCGCTTCTATCGCCATTACTTGCGCTTGAGAAAGATTAAGCATGCGTGCGGCAGCAGGAATATCAAATCCTCGTAGCAAGCGGGCAGCATTCAACTGCTCACCCAGCCAATATTTATCGGTGGCGCTTAAATAGTCAATTGTTGTACTTTCTTTTGGCACGACAGCACTTTTAAATATAGCTAGCGCTGAGGCAAAAAAGTTTTGCTCTTTTCGCACTAGAGTTGTAGTGATGAACAACCATGGTGCGAGTTTTTGCGAGTAATTGCAAGAAAATATTAGATTTTAATGCTCTTTTATAATTCTTTTGGGTGATTTGTATAGCACATAAGTGCTACGGTCCTTGGCAAATCAACTACTGACCGGTTGAAGCCTTAGCAGGCGTGAGTCGCGCCAAGTAATAAGAAATATCTTGTAATTCCTGATCAGAAACACCGTACACCGAGGCCGCCATGTTGGAGTCTCGACCGATCGCTTGGTTGTTCTTGAACTGCTGCATGCTGAGCAGCAAATAGTCCTCGCGCTGCCCCGCAAGCCTGGGGATTTGTTCGCGTCCTAAGTAGGTCGGTAAATGACAAATGCCACAACGCATTCCCTCGGCGAGTTTGCCGCCGCGCGCAAAAACCTCTGCATCTCTGTCGGTGGGAACAGAGGCCAAAGGCTTGTCGGCATAGTACTTGGCAAGCGCAGTGATTTCCGCATCAGAGACGCCATTGAGCATCCCTTTCATCGATGGGATATCACGCACACCTTCTCTAATCAAGACAAGTTGATTTTCGAGAAATAATTTTGGTTGTGCTGCTAGAGAGGGAATCCCTTTTATTTGAGAATTTCCATCTGCGCCATGACACGCTGCGCACAGCGCTAAGCGCTGCGCGGAGATCTGTGCATAAGCAGCTGGAGCCGCCGCAAAGACGGCTCCAACCAAAACAACAACACGTACAACAGACAACAATGACATCAAGATTACTTCTGGTAAGTCACGCGATAGATGACGCCATTTTGCTCATCAGAAACCAACAATGAACCGTCTTTCATCTGATGCATGTAAGCAGGACGACCCCACCATGACTGATCAGCTTCGTTCATGAAGCCGGTCATGAAAGGGACAACCTTTGCGTTTTTACCATCCGCATCGGCACGCACCGTAACGACGTCATAACCAATTTTCTTCGTGCGGTTCCAGGAGCCTTTGCGTGCGTTGAACAGCACGTTTTTGTACTCAGCAGGGAACATGTTGCCCGAATAAAACGTGACGCCCATGGTCGCAGCGTGAGGTCCCATCAACGCGACTGGGGGCTCAACACCTGCGCAAGCATTTGCTTTTTTGACATCGGGATCAGGGATCTTGCCCTCATGGCAATAAGGGAAGCCATAGTTAGCCTTAAGCTTCAGGCGATGCATAGTGTCGTTGGGTGTGTCATCACCCATCCAGTCACGACCATGGTTGCTGAACCAAAGCTCTTTGGTCACGGGATGCCAGTCAAAGCCCACGGTGTTACGCACGCCGGTTGCCAACACTTCCATACCGGAACCATCAGGGTTGTAGCGACGAATCTGTGAGTACTCAGTTGTCGGCTCTACGCAAATATTGCAAGGTGCGCCAAAGGGTACATACAACTTACCATCAGGACCAAACGCGACATATTTCCAGTTGTGGTGCGGCAGAGGTGGGAATTTAAAGTTTGCAGTGATGTCGACGGGCGTTGCATTGGGGTTTTTAGCGATGCCGTCAAAACGCAAGACCTTGTCAATCGCCACAACATACAAAGACCCATCCTTGTATGCAGCAGTAGGTTGCTGCAACTTGTCAACCACCACACGTGAAGTGCGCTCTTTACCATTGTCAGTCACTTCATAAATGCGACCGAGTGCGCGAGTACCAACGTAGTACTTGCCATTCTCACCTTCGGTGATCGCGCGACCACCGGGGATGCTGTCAGCCCAAACCTCAACTTTAAATCCTGGTGGCAACTTGATTTTGTCGATTGGCACATCGGCGGCTTTAGTCGCCACCAGTTTGCCAGGCAGAGGTGCCAGTGTCGATTTGGCCATCGACTCGGGCATACCCTGTTTCCAAGCTGGTGGAGGTGCTGCAGCAGGGGCTGCGGCGGGAGCTGCGGTCTGCGCTTGAGCAGACATGCCAAAAGCCAGGGCTAAACCCAAGCCACTAATTGCGCGCAAGTAATTTTTCACTGTCGTCTCCGTGACGTTTGATGTTTGAACAATCTCATCTATTTAGAACCTACTCGTTAATATTACTGGAATAGAGTCAATAGGTTGACTCATGGTAAATACCTATCCCATTGTTTAAGTCCCTCAAACGTAGCCTCCAACATGCCTGGATCTGTCAGGTCATGACCACCCCCGCTGACACGGATCACCTGTGCCTGAGGCGCTGCGTGCTGAATCTCCAGACTATTCGCAAAGGGACACAACGCATCCAACTCCCCATGCACCAGCGTCAAGGGAGTCGCCTTTAAGGCCTGGGCTTGCGCCAAGATATCCTCTTGAACAAAACAGCGATGCCGCAAGTAATGGCTCTGAACGCGGTAGCGAGCGATCAAGGCCGCGCCATCAGTCGCGCCTAGGGTTGGCGCCTGCGCCGGATACATATTCATCGCGGCCTCATAGGCCATCCACACGCGGGCGAGAGCCGCCTGAGCCTGGAGATTGTCTCCTTGGCAAAACACCTGATAGCCATACTCAAGAATCGATAGATTAGAGGACTCCGGCACTTGGGCTTTTAAGTTCAGCCATAACGCTCGGCAAGCCTCAGGCGGGCGTTCCATAAAGTCCTCAATTTCCGTGTGGGTACACAAGAATGGGCTGCGCAGCAGCATTCTCTCTACCCGATCTGGATGTGCAGACGCATATAACAACGCCAGCGCACCGCCCCAGGACCCACCCACCACGCTCCATCGCGACAGCCCAAAATACGTTCGCAAGCGTTCAATATCGGCGATTAAATCGGACGTTTCATTGTGCTCAATCTCCCCCGCTGGACGACTGCGCCCACAGCCACGCTGATCGTATTGAATGATCCAAAACCGCGCAGGATCAAAGAAGCGACGATGCAACGGACTGGCCGAACTCCCGGGTCCGCCATGCAGCCACACCACGGGCCAACCCTCGGGATTACCACTAGTTTGCCAGTGGATCTCATGCCCATCGCCCACCTTCAACCATCCTTGCGCCACAGGCTGAGCCTCTGGAAATAGCTTAGTTATCATGTGGGTAACAATTTAAAAAGTTGTCCGTTGAAGTGGATTTATTCTATATACTAAACATTAATACCACTCAGTGGTGTTGGGATACCGTCGTTCAACCACACTCTAGGAGACCGCTATGAAATGGGAAACACCATCAGCAATTGATCTGCGTTTTGGTTTTGAAATCACAATGTACATCGCCAATCGCTAATCGTTTTTAAAAGGCCGTGACTCATGTCCCGGCCTTTCTTCTTTTGAGTTGTGATGCAAATACGCGTGTTAGGCTCCGCAGCAGGCGGAGGTTTTCCTCAATGGAACTGCAATTGCCTGAACTGCTCAGGTGTGCGCCAAGGTAGCATCAAAGCGCAGGCGCGAACTCAGTCTTCTATCATCGTTGGTAATGGCTCCCAGGATTGGGCGTTGATCAACGCATCTCCCGATATTCTGACCCAAATTAAAAATACGCCCGTCTTGCAACCCGCGCGACAGATTCGCGACAGTGGCATTGCTGCAGTGGTCTTGATGGATGCTCAAGTCGATCATGTCACCGGGCTCATGATGTTGCGAGAAAGAAATTCGCCGCTACCCATTTATGCGACTCAACAAGTTTTCGATGACCTCACCACGGGCCTGCCTTTAGTAAAAACTCTCGCGCATTACTGTACGGTAGAGCAACGCCTGATTCACCCCGACCAAGAAGGCTTCAGCATTCCCGAACTCCAGGGCATCGCCTTCAAACCTGTCACGCTTTCGAGTAAAGCACCGCCCTACTCGCCACACCGACACGACCCACACCCTGGCGACAATATCGGACTACTCATCACGGAAATCGCGACAGGAAAAAAAGCGTTCTATGCACCGGGTCTTGGCATGCTCGAGCCGCAAGTCGAACAAGCGATGCGCGAAGCTGACGTCCTGTTGGTCGACGGCACGTTTTGGACTGACGATGAAATGATCAGCACAGGACTCTCGTCCAAACGCGCCATTGATATGGGCCATCTCGCGCAATCAGGCTCAGGTGGCATGATTGAGGCTTTAGCGCCCTACTCAACCAAGCGTCGCATTTTGATTCACATCAATAACACGAACCCAATTCTTCGCGAGGACTCCCCGCAAGCATTGCAACTCAAAGCACTCGGTATCGAAGTCGCCTTCGATGGCATGCACCTTGAAATATAGAGATTGAATCATGATCACTTCCAAGCCAGCCTGGAGTCGCGAAGAGTTTGAAGCCCAGCTTCGCGCGAAAGGTCAGAGCTATCACATCCATCATCCTTTCAATGTCAAAATGAATGCTGGCGAATGTTCTAAAGAACAAATTCGCGGGTGGGTTCTCAATCGTTTTTATTACCAGTGGATCATCCCCATCAAAGACGCAGCGGTCATGTCCAACTGCCAAGATCGCGAAACGCGCCGCAGATGGATTTCCAGAATACTGGATCATGACGGCTTTGGTGAATACAAGACCGACACTGAATGCGGAGGTCTCGAAGCGTGGACACGACTGGGACTGGCTGTTGGTTTGGATCGTGAAACCCTGTGGTCTCTCAAAGAAGTTGAGCCCGCGGTGAAATTCGCCTGCGATGCTTATGTCAATTTTGCACGTCAGCAACCCTGGCAAGAGGCCATCTGTTCATCCTTGACAGAAATGTTCGCACCTCAAATTCATAAAGATCGCCTGGCGACCTGGCCCACGCACTACCCTTGGATTGAGGCCAGTGGCTTGCATTATTTTCGTTCGCGTATCCCTCTCGCCCAACGAGACGTTGACCACGGACTTGAGGTCACGCTTAATCACTTCACGACTCGCGCGCAGCAAGAGCGCGCGCTCGACATTCTGCAATTCAAGCTTGATATTTTGTGGTCAATGCTTGATGCGATTGAACGAGCGTATCCAAAATGAGTGATACCAACGCTGCTCCACTTCCTGAGCGTCCCTGTCTCAACAGACTTTTTCGCTTGCAGTGGGAAGAAGTGCAACAAGCTTATGTGCTTTTATACCCGGAGGGTATGGTCAAGCTCAATCAGAGCGCCGCGGAAATTTTAAAGCGCTGCGATGGGTCGCTCACTGTTGCTGAACTGATCGCCGAGCTCCAACTGGCCTTCGGGGAAGCCGATCTGCGTGACCCCGTCGAAGGCATGTTGCGCGCCGCCTTTGAAAAAGACTGGATCCAATAGGATCACCTTCAGACGATGACTCAGCCTGTTATCAATCCGCCCTTTTGGTTACTCGCCGAGCTGACGTATCGCTGCCCTTTGCACTGCGTGTTTTGCTACAACCCTGTCAACTATGACAGCATCAAAAACGAACTTGATACGGATACGTGGATTCGCGTGATGCGTGAGGCGCGCACGCTTGGCGCAGCCCAACTAGGCTTTTCCGGTGGAGAACCTTTGCTACGGGACGATCTTGATCTCTTAGTCGCAGAGGCCAGGCAACTTGGTTTCTACACCAATCTGATCACGTCCGGAGTCGGACTCAACGAAAAAAGAATCGCCTCGCTCAAAAATGCGGGACTCGATCATATACAACTTTCTTTTCAAGATTCGACTCAGGAGATGAATGACTTTCTGAGTAGTACGAAAACCTTTGAGCTCAAAAAGAAAGTCGCCAGCCTAATCAAGCAATACGACTATCCGATGGTCATGAATGTCGTGCTGCATCGTCATAACATTCCCCACGTCGACAAAATCATCGATATGGCGCTTGATCTCGAAGCCGAATACTTAGAGCTTGCCAATACACAGTATTACGGCTGGGCGATGAAAAATCGTCATCAGCTTTTACCAACGCGAGAGCAACTCGTCGCCGCCGAGGCCACTGTGAATGCATACCGCGAAAAAATTGGCAAACGCTGCAAGTTGCTTTTTGTCGTACCTGATTATTTTGAAGAACGTCCAAAAGCCTGCATGAATGGCTGGGGCTCGATCTTTTTAGATATTGCGCCGGATGGAGCGGCCTTGCCTTGCCACAACGCTAGAGAATTGCCTGGTCTCAATATTCCCAACGTGAAAGACCATTCCATCAGAGAGATTTGGCATGAGAGCCAGGCATTTAATTTCTTTCGGGGTGATAGCTGGATGCAAGAACCGTGTCGCTCTTGTTCAGAGAAAGAAAAGGACTTCGGTGGTTGTCGGTGCCAGGCCTTTTTACTGACCGGGGATGCGGCCGCAACCGATCCGGTTTGCGCCAAATCGCCCAAGCATCATATTGTGAAGCAGGCTATTAGCGAAGCCGCACTAATCCAGCACGGTCAACCGCCTCAAACTGAACACCCGCTTGTCTTTCGCACTGATAAAAATTCGCGTTTGCTTGGCGACGCAAAGCGCTAAGTCAGGTCATCGCACAAAATCTAAATAAAGAATTTCATATGTCAGGACGAGTACCCGAGTGTGGTTGTTGGGTATCCTGCGCGGTCGCCGCGACCGCTTGCCAAACAGCCACGCCTACACCAAACCATTTAAGCCAACGCCAACGTTTGCCGACGAACAACGACGAGAGCGAAGCCGTAAGATAGGGATACTGACCGGCCAGAGAAAATGCCTGCCCCAGAAACCCAGCGAACCCGGGACGTCCACCACCATCCGCATCATCACGTCGCCTAGGGCGCAACAACCCTGCCAACCAACGTCGCGGACTCAACTCACGACCAAGCTGCGAAGTATGAAACGCTAAAGCTTCACGCTCATACGCAGCGCGCGCGCGTAAATATTCAATGCGTGCCTGACGGGCAGGAACTACTTCGTAGCGCTTATTCATGGTGCCCTCCCGTCTTTCGATTCGTCTCCGACTCTGCTGACGCATCGGGCTCACGCAAACCTTGTGCGAAGGATTCACGCAAGCTCCCTAGCACCACCAAATCTCTATGCAGCTCTTCGAGTGAAGCTGAAAAGGGGGTAGGTTCTGTTTTCAGTCGATGACAGACTCGCCAGATCAACCCAACACCGATCAAGACGTAAGCGATTGTGAGCATACCAATTGCCCAATAGCGGTAATCCGTATCCCAAAAAAAAGAGATCAGCAGAAATGTGCCGACCACAATGGCGAGCAGTAAAAATAAACCTGCTGCAAGCAAGAGCGCCGCGAGAGAAAACAACCGATGCTTTTGCTCGGCTATTTCCGCTCCCAGAAGCTCTATGCGCGTACGCAGCATCGCGACGAGATCGCCCGCCACTGTGCTCAGATTTTCACGAATACCCATATCGAATTAACGACGACTGATCAGTAAACCCACGACCAAACCAATCACGCCTGCGGCGACGATCGCTTGCCAGGGATTATCATGTACATATTCATCTGCTTCGCGTGCGACGCGCTTGCCCTCGCGAACAGCTGAAACCTTGCTGTCATGCAAAGCTTCGCGTGTCGAGCGCAATGACTCCGCGGCCTTAGCCCTTAGCTCCGTTGCCTCCTCGCCACTGGCCGCAGCGGCCTCTCTGAGAAAGCCCTCCGCTTCGTCCAAGGCGGCTTTCATTCCCGCTAGAAGCTTTTCCTGAGCGGAAGTCTCTGTGGTGGTTGCTTGGGTCTGTTTCATTTTGCTCTCCATCGATGAACTACAAGATTTATGGCGCGACCGAAAGTCCTTTAACTCGATGTTTGGCAATCAACTCCGCCACGAAACCGGAGGCTTTGGACTCTTGAACAAAACCCTGCAACCATTTCGCGGCTTCTGACCGCCCCTTTGGTACGCCAACTGATTGCTGCACCGAGGTGAACTGGCCCTCGAGAATTCTGGATCCTGGAATCTTTTCAACATCCTGCAACAAACCCGGTTTAAGACTCGCCATCGCTTCGAGCTTTTGGGAAAGGAATAACTCTAGTGTCGCATCAAAACCTTCGGCGTGTATTAATTTCGCATGCTTTATATTTCTAACCAACCATAAGTCATAGGCGCTACGTGCCGCGACTGCGATACGGTGACCTGGCCGATCGACCTCGCTCGCGTGGCGCAGCGACGAACCGGCGGGAACTAAATATGTGGCTTCGATTTCGACATACGCAGAAGTAAAATCAATTTTTTCAGCGCGTTTAGGCTCGGAACCAATTAAACCAATGTCCCAAACACCATCAAGCGCAGCATCCGCAAGCTCGCCCGGCGTAGCAAAAGGAACCAACTCGAGTTCCACACCCAGCTTTTGGGCGATCGCATATGCCATGTCCGGCGCAACGCCCTCGGGAGAACCGTCCGCTGACTTGCCCGTTACGAGTAAAAAATTGAGTAAATTAATGCCGGCTCTCAGCTTACCTGTTGGAGCAATTTCAGATAGTAGTTGTTGATGCATCGCAGTCACCAAAAAGTTGTGGCAAGAAATCGGGGGCGCGGTGTTGACAAATGACATCCCGCCGCCTAACTTGATGGTAAACCATCACACTCAGCAAGCTGGCAATTTAAAGATGACAAGCCCAACACAAAAAAACTCCGCTCCCTCGATGCCCACCTTTTTAACACTTCATGAGATCGTTCAAAAAGCACGCCAAAAACTCAATCACGATCATTGGGACTATATCGTCGGCGGCACTGAAACTGAAACCACCTTACGTCGCAACAGAGCCGCGCTGGATGCACTCGCCTTTCGGCCTAGGGTTCTTAGGGATGTGGGCCATGTTTCAGGAGGCACTTCCTTTTTAGGTCGCGCGTTAAGACTGCCTATAATTCTGGCACCCGTCGGAAGTTTGGAATTATTTGCGCCCGAAGCGGGTGCTGCCGCCGCGCGTGCGGCGGGAGAGTTCGGCGTAGCGCACATGCTGAGCTCGGTTTGCGAACCAGGGCTAGAAGCCGTTCAACAAGCGGCTCCCGACGCGCTTCGACTTTTCCAACTTTACGTGCACGGCGACCCGGCGTGGGTTGACGAAATCGCCGATCTCGCGCAGACCACAGGCAACGCTGCGTTTTGTTTAACCGTTGATACGGCCATCTATAGTCGACGCGAAAGAGATCTTGCAAAGCGCAATATTCGTCGTAACGCAGTACCCGGTCGCGAACATCAGCCTCGCCTGACTTGGCGTGATGTGGATCGTCTGAAAGCAAAACTTAAAATACCCTTGATCCTAAAAGGAATTGCCACGGCAGAAGACGCCAAGATGGCGGTCGATCATGGTGTCGATATGGTGTATGTCTCTAATCACGGAGGTCGCCAGCTTGATCACGGCAGAGGCTCGATGGACGTCTTGCCCGAGGTTGTCAAAGCGGTCAACCAACAAGCGACCATCATCGTCGACGGAGGCATTAATCGCGGCACGGATATCGTCAAGGCGATTGCGGCAGGCGCTGATATGGTCGGCATCGGTCGCATGCAGTGCTTTGGGCTCGCGGCCGACGGTTCTGCGGGCTTGGTACGCACGCTCGAGCTGCTCGAAGCCGAAGTCAATATCTGTCTCGGGCTTTTAGGCGTCAATAACTTGAAAGAGCTCAACACGAGCTATCTGCATGCCGTACAAGCGCTTGAGCCCTCCAGTGTTCTGAGCGCCTTCCCTCTTTTGTCTATCGAGGAAAAATCCTTTTACTAAAGCAATGTGTTTAACGTAGAGCTCGCTTAGGTTGTTGCGATTTTCGCAGGTATCGCTGCGTTGATTGTCTATATCAACGAGCGTTCAAAACGCAAAATCACCACCTGATACACCTCAGCGTACACCAACGGGCACGCGCGCGGCACATCCACGGCTCGGAACTCAGGCCAACCTGCGCGCAGCCATTGTCACAATGACAATTCTTGGGCCTTGTAGAGCTTTGACTCCCTTCCAAGATCGGGAATAGTATCCAACGATTAAACTTGCGTGTATTCTATTTACTTAACGCTGAGAGGCTTTTTACCCTGCCCAGCGACTACTGATCAATCAACTCAAAAATTTCATCATGCCGACTCGTTCACTTCGTAATACTTTTGCCATCCTGCTCCTTTCAATCACGTCAGTGTTTACTTCGAGCGCTCACGCAGAGACTCGCGCTTCTTTAGAACGCAACTCACGTGCCTCACTCAACGCGCTGATCGCACAAAATGCAATCGCCAAAGAGCTCAGTACTAAAGCAGCCGCAATTTTAGTTTTCCCTAGCATTAAGAAAGCTGGCTTCATGGTTGGCGGACAGTATGGCGAGGGTGTCCTGTGGCGTGGAGACAAGGCTGCTGCGTTTTACAATACGGGTGGCGCCTCTTTTGGTTTTCAAGCGGGCGCTCAAGAGTATGGATATGCCATGTTTTTCATGACCGAGGCGTCCATTAACGCCCTGAATGTCGCCGAAGGTTTCGAGGTCGGCGTCGGCCCCAGTGTTGTTATGATTGACCAAGGCATGGCGAACTCCATGACGACCACCACCATGCAAAAAGATATTTACGCCTTTGTATTTGGACAAAAAGGTTTGATGGCAGGTGTTGGTATCCAAGGGAACAAGATCACGAAAATCAACAAGTAAGCACTCTCTCCGTGCAAAAGCCTGAGCTCAAACTCCCTCCACTCCCCGCTGGCCGACACTATCGCTTTCATGCGATGAATAAACCCTCCGGCGCGGAGTGCAATATCGATTGCGATTATTGTTTTTATCTGCATAAAACAGATCTGCTCGATCATAAGCCGCATGCGCGGATGGATGACCCCACGCTTGAGCAGCACATCCGCCAATACATTGAGAGTCAGACAGGCGAACAGGTTGTGTTTTCTTGGCAGGGTGGCGAACCCACCTTGATGGGGCTCCCCTTTTATGAGCGTGTCGTCGAATTACAAGCTAAGTACGCCAAGCTAGGTCAGCGCATCGAAAACGACTTGCAAACAAATGGCATTGCTCTGGACGATGCATGGATCGCTTTCCTTAAAAAGAACAATTTCCACGTTGGACTTTCTATCGATGGCCCACGTGAACTGCACGATCGTTATAGAAAAACACGCAATAACAAACCCACGTTCGATTTGGTGATGAGCGCTGCCCGCAAACTCGTCGCTGCCGACGTGTCTTTTGCGGCGCTGTGTGTCGTGAATCGCGCAAATGCTAAACATCCAAAAGAGGTTTATCGCTTTTTGGTCGATGAAGTCGGCAGCTGGCGAGTGCAGTTCAACCCTGCCGTCGAACCTCGTGCGTTCAAAGAGTCTGCGCCTGGAAAAATGGATTTCTCTTCTGCACCTCTTCAGGATTCGGCACGTGCTAAGCCAGGCCATCCCTTATCGATCGTGACAGACTGGTCCGTCGATCCCGATGACTATGGCGCGTTTTTATCGGGTGTTTGGGATGAATGGCTTGCGACGGATTTCGGTCGTATTCATGTCAATTTATTTGAAACAGCGATCGCACAAGCGGCAGGCATGCCCGCCCAAACATGCACGCAAGCAGAATTTTGTGGCAAAGGGCTCGCTGTAGAGCACGATGGTGAGGTGTACTCGTGCGATCACTTTGTTTACCCTGAATACCGCCTTGGCAACATCGCGCAAACGCATCTAGGTGACATGGCATTTTCTGTCGTGCAGGAAAAATTCGGTATGGACAAGCGCGACACCTTACCCAAGCAGTGTCGCTCTTGTGACTATCTCCAACTCTGCTGGGGCGAGTGTCCAAAAAACCGACTCATCAAAAGTCGGGATGGCGAATCCGGAATGAACTATCTCTGCTCCGGCCTCTATCACTTTTACGATCACATCGGGCCCGATGTGGTTCGCATTCTCAAGCACTTGGGTCGTCTACCCGAATAAATCTACCGAGAATATTGCTATTTCTTAGGTGGAAAAATCTCTTTCCATTCTTTTTTCATATCGACAACGACCCAGCCTTTCTCAGGCGCCATATCGAGTGCTTTTTCAAGGTGCCCAATGGGCGAGTGACGATCGTACGCCTCCTCGCGGATATCGTCAGTGTGACGAATCAACATACCAAAGCGAGGCCCTTTGCCCGCCGTCGTCCACATCAGCATTTCACGATCGCCATCTGAATTACCAAAGGCCATCACCGGGCGACGCCCGATACGTTCTTGAATCGCGATGGGTTTATTCGTTCCATCATCAATGAATTGCAATTGGGGTAAGCCGATGATTTTAGGAGTGCCATCGACAATCTCGAACTTGGACTTGATGGAGCTTCCAATCACACGTTCAGGAGGAATGCCATAGACCCTCTCGGTCCAAGGTCGCATAAACTCAATGCCCCCACCCGAAACGATATAAGTTTTATAGCCACGCTCCTCTAGATGCGCGAGCAACTCCAACATCGGCTGATAAATCATCTCCGTGTAAGGTCGTCCTGTTTTAGGATGACGCGCAGTCTTTAGCCACTGTTCGACCGTACTGCGAAAAGTTTCAGTGTCAACGCCGGCATGCGTCGCAGCGATGAGTTCAAAGAGGCCCTTATGTCCTGTGGCGAGTACACCCTTTAAATCATCTTCAAGAACCGCTTTAAATGGCTGTGTGGTCTTCCATGCTGGATGCTGAGGAGCAAGCGCTTTGATGCGATCAAACGTGAAAGCGATCTGAACATAAATGGGTTGTTCGCTCCACAGGGTGCCATCGTTATCGAATACCGCGATACGCTCTGCAACGGGTATGTAATCTGCACTTCCCTGTGTTGTGGTTTTCTCGATAAAACTGATCACAGCTTGTTTGCTTGGACCCTCACTCCAAGAAGGTAGCAGTCCTTGAGCAAAAGCATTGACGGCTACAAAAAATAACAGACCCGCAATCACTTTCTTCATTGAAAATTTCCACCCGTAGGATAAACAAAAAAACTCCGCCTGATGAGGGCGGAGTTAGTCTAACGTGCTTTCGTGCTTTCTTGCTTATGTGCTGATGTGCTCAGCAACATATCATCGCGATTAGTTTTGCTGCGAACGCGTCACGGCTTCCATGACGCGATCGAGGTTAAAGCTCCCTGGTTTCTGGCGAGGAGGGAATTCCTTAAAGCTCTGTAACCACTGACCCACATAGGCGCCTGCTGGAGCGATCGCGAACATGCGATCCAGATACCAACGCTGGTAACCCATTGCATGTTCCTTTTGCGCGCGCTCAAAAGGATCCATACGCAAGTTTGTCAGCGTAGGGGCACGTAACTGAGTGAAAGGTTTTTGCCAAACCTCCATACCCTCAGCGTCTTGCTGCAGGAAAGTGACCTTCCAGTTGTCGTAACGCAAAGCCGCTACGCTGCCATCATCGGTCCAGTAAATAAACTCGCGACGTGGCCAAACTTGCTTTTCGTCTTTCAGTGCGGGACCGAGATCGTAGCCATCAAGATGGACCTTGTAGGTCATGTTGCCAATTTTGCGGCCCTTAAGTAGGTCTTGTTTGACAGTCTTGTCGCCCGCTGCAGCCAACAGGGTTGGAACCATATCTTCATGCGCGGCGATATTGTTGTTGATGGTGCCAGGCTTGATCACGCCAGGCCACTTGATCATTGCTGGGACGCGATAACCACCCTCCCAGTTGGTATTCTTTTCACCGCGGAACATCGTGGTGCCGCCGTCGGGCCAGGTAAAGGTTTCTGCTCCGTTGTCGGTCGAATACATAATGATGGTGTTCTCATCGAGTCCGAGCTCTTTGAGTTTGGCCAGGATCTGGCCTACGTGACCGTCATGCTCGACCATACCGTCTGCATAAACGCCCAGGCCTGTTTTGCCTCTTGAGGCTTCCTTCAGATGCGTAAAGATATGCATGCGGGTGGAGTTCCACCAGATGAAGAAGGGCTTATCTTCTTTTTTCGCACGCTCCATAAAGTCAAGCGTCTTGACCATCACCTCGTCGTCGATCGTCTCCATACGCTTGCGTGTCAAGGGGCCCGTATCCTTGATGGTGCCACCCGCAAAACTATGGATCACACCGCGAGGACCGAATTTCTTTTTGAATGCCGGGTCTTTCGGGTAGTCTGGATTCTCTGGCTCCTCTTCGGCGTTCAAGTGATAGAGATTGCCAAAAAACTCATCAAATCCGTGTGCGGTTGGCAACATGTCGTCGCGATCACCGAGGTGGTTTTTTCCAAACTGGCCTGTCTTGTAACCACGCGCTTTTAAGAGCGTCGCGAGCGTTGGATCCTCTTTACGCATCCCTTCAGGCGTGCCTGGTAGGCCTACTTTTGTCAGACCCGTCCGGATCGGCGACTGCCCGGTAATGAACGCAGCGCGTCCCGCCGTACTGCTCTGCTGACCGTACCAGTCCGTGAAGAGTGCGCCTTGCTTGCCAATGCTGTCGATGTTAGGTGTCTTGTAACCCATCATCCCCATGTTGTAGGCGCTAATATTGAACTGGCCAATATCATCACCCCATAGGATCAGAACATTAGGCTGTTTTTGAGCAAGCGCTTGCGTCGAAACTAGTGCGCCAGCAGCCATAGCAAGTGCCGTCATGCTCTTTTTTAGCGTAAATTTCATATTCACTCTCCGGTCGTCGGATGCAACATTTTGATGCAATTTTAATAAGGTTTTACGATCTTTTTAATTGGAACACAATTGTCTAATATCAAAAATCATTTATTGTGCGTGAGCTTGTGTTTTTTCGCCCTCACACCCCATGTTTATGCCGCTGAGCGGGCATATCAGACTAAGCTGACCTTACCACAGCAACAAGACATATCGCTGCATGTCTTTCTTCCCGCAAATACGCCAAAAGGTGTACTGATCGCCCTGCATGGTTGCGGAGGCTTGCTTTCCACCAACACACAAAACGGCGACAAACTCTCCTCTCGACATGCAGGAATGGCCAAATTTGCCAATGATTTGGATTGGATTGCCGTTTTTCCTGATAGCTTTACGCTTCGTGGTCGTAGAGAAATTTGCACTCAGAAATTCTCAGAGCGCACCATCAAACAAAGTCATCGAAAAATGGATGCGCTCGCCACTGCGAACTGGGTCAAGGGGCAAAACTGGCTTGATGCTGGGCAGCCGCCCATGACCCCAAGCCCTCTCAAAAGCGTTTTATTAGGGTGGTCAAACGGTGGCACGACTGTATTACAAACCATTGAAACGCCTAAAACTGAAACTTCGGTTAGCTCCGGTTATCGCGTCGAGAACCTCATTGACCAGGCTGTGGCTTTTTATCCTGGTTGTTCACAACAGCTAGCGCGCGATTACCAAACACGCGTCCCGCTCACGCTCTTTATCGGAGGCAAGGATGACTGGACGCCCCCGCAACCATGTATCGCGCTTGGGGAACGTATCGGAGCGCAGTTGTTTGTGTATCCGGAGGCGCATCATGGCTTTGATAGCCCGACGGGTAAAGTTCGTTTGCGGCGCGATGTCCCGAATGGCGTCAATCCCGGCGAAGGCGTACATGTCGGTCCGCACCCTGCTTCAAGAGCGGATGCCTACGACAAACTAAAAACAATTTTTGAGAAACTCTCTTATTCAGTCCGTTGAGCGACGAACAATTTTCATCAGTCCCTGTGCAGTCATGATTTCTCGGTCCTCGACACATAGTGTTCCACGCAGGAAAATCAGGCTCACACTTTTTCTTGTGACTTGAACGCGCGCGACCACGAAATCACCGGCTTTTGCCGGCGCGAGAAAATGTGTATCAAGCTGGACCGTTGCACTGGGCTGGCGATCCGCCTCACTCCAAGCGATCATGCTGATAGCCTGATCCATGAATGACATCAATACGCCACCATGTGCAATGCCGAGAGGATTTTCATGCTGAGGCGTAAGGAGCAAGCCGTAGTCCCAGGATGTAGCATTTTTTTTTGACCAAAGTGTACCTAGCGTTGAAAAAAATCCTTCGGTGCGACAGGCTTTCCAGCCACCTTGCTCGGGATTAAATTGTTCGCTCATGTTTCCTCCTATTATGTTTAAACAAAAACTTGATCAGTCACGATGCGTGCCTCTAACTGCATCTCTTTGATCAATTTTTTTATTTCAGTTTTGTTCAGCGCGTCCATCAGACTCGCACAGACAATCGTGTGTGAAATTTTGCCCGTTGGCGTGAGGACTGGAACCGCAGCGATAGTCACGCCTGCGATGTAGGTATTTCGATCCAGGCTGAAATGATTTTTTTTCGCAAAAACCACTTCCTTGTGCCAGTCTTCATATTTCACGGGTTTATCCCAACGTAGTGTTGAAAAGCGCTTTTTGATATCGGTCTGAGATTGCCCACCAAAGGCCGCCACCAGCCTGCCTGTCGCGCTCAACAAAGCTGGGAACACACTCCCGACATCGACATGCAAACGAAATGGCATGCTCGAGCGTGACAACGCGACTACGATCATTTGATCCGGATCACTCACATCGACACCGATCGCAGTGACACCCCATTTTGTGGATAAGCGATCCAGTGCAGGCTGAGCGAGTAAAGGAAAAGCATTTGACTCAATCGCACTCCGCGCCAAACTCAACATGCCGGCACCAAGTCGATAGTGTTTCGTGATTGGATCAAAGGAAATGAGTTTTTCCTCCACCAAGGCGCGCAAGATATGCAGGCAAGTGCTCGGCACAAGTCCTAGCGCCTGCGCGATGGCATTGACCCCCATGGGGGTACGCATTTTCCCAAGAAATCGTAAGATCGCAACCGCCCGCGAAACCGCAGGGACAGGCCGAATGCGCGGTGCATTGGTTGACGATTTGCTAGCTTCAGTCAGCTTTTTCATATCTAAAATTATATCTAATTTTATTGTACTAATACAATAACTATTTGTATTTGACAATGAATGTCTCAATCGTTAAATTCATTTCATCATCGATATTTAAAACACATAGAGACAAGCCATGACAAAGCTGACCGAATACATGTCGTATGCGGACGCGCAACAGTATTTTTCCTCGGAAAAATTGTGGGATCTTTTTGATGGCGACAGAGAGCAACTCAACATCGCCCATGAGTGTATCGATCGATATGCGGATAGTCATGAAATAGCGTTGATCGTCGTTCGTGCCGATGGCCCTGATGAAATTATTTCCTATAAAGCGCTGTCTGAAAAGTCCTCACAATTTGCGCATTATCTGCAAGAACGACAGGTCAAACCCGGCGATCGCGTCGCCGTGATGCTTGAGCCATCGCTTGCGTTTTATGCTTGTGTCTACGGCATCATGAAAATGGGCGCGATCGCTGTGCCCCTGTTCACTCTATTTGGTCCGGATGGCTTAGGACTTCGACTCAGAGATTGTTCTCCCGCCATGCTGCTGACCAACAGCGAGAAAATCGATATCGTCGACGCTGAAACACTCAAACGAACACAGTTGGCCGATGAGAAATTTATGTCGATGCTGACGCAATACCCCACCTCGTTTACTTGCAACACGCGCGCCGACGATTTCGCGATTTTTCAATATACGTCCGGCACGACGCGTGAGTTACCCGAAGCCGTTAAACATAAACATCGCTCCATTGTGACGTTAATGGTGGCCGCACTCTACGGCACGGGATTGAGGCCGGGCGATCGCTTCATGTGCCCCTCATCGCCCGCGTGGGGACATGGTTTATGGCACGGCACGCTGGCGCCGATGGCGCTAGGTCTGACAGTGGGTGCCTTTGCCGGTAAATTCAATGCCGAACGTCTGCTTAAAAGCTTACAGGAGCATCGATTTAACAACATCTCGGCAGCTGCTACGCACTATCGCATGATGAAAAACGCCGGTGTTGCAGAACGCTACTCTTATGATTTAAAGAAAATGTCCTTTACTGGCGAACCTATCGACACCGCCACAGAAGAGTTTATCGATCAGACTTTCGGCATCAGAGTCTGCAGCATGTATGGCACAACTGAAATTGGCGTGATCTTGGTGAGTTATCCGGGCGCATCAGATTTTGCCGTCAAACATGGCTCACTCGGCAAACCTATCCCTGGCGCTCAGGTTCAAGTGCAAGACGCCAAGGGGCAGTCCTGTCCTCCTGGCGTCACGGGTGAGCTAAAGGTGTGGCGCAAAGGCCAATGGATTCCGACCAAAGACCTGGGACGCACCGACGAAGAAGGCTATTTCTTCCATGGCGGGCGCGCCGATGATGTCATTATCTCCGCTGGCTGGACAATGAGCGCCGTCGAAATCGAGGACGCGATACTCAAACACCCTGATGTGTCAGAGGCTGCAGCTATTGGCGTAGCGGATACCTTACGCGGCCAATCGGTCAAAGCGTTCGTCGTCACCAAGCGTCCGGGCGATGCAACATTCATCGATGAAATTCAACATCTGGTGCGTAGCCGACTCAGCCAGCACGAATATCCTCGTCAGATTGCTTTTGTCACTGAACTGCCTAAAACACCTGCCGGAAAAGTACATCGTAAAAAATTACGTGAGCAGGAACAAACGCTCAACAAAGTTTAAATTTTAATCAATAGTCTGGAGACACTCATGTCATCATCCCCAGTAGGTCAAAGAAGTTTTCCTAAAATTACCGAGCAAGGATTGGATGACTTGCGTCGTCGCATCGGCGTCAAAATCGGCGCAACCGCTGAGCCTTGGTGCTATGAAGCGACACGCGACAATATTCGTCACTACGCGCATGGAATCGGCGATGACAATCCGCTTTGGTGCGACCCAAACTATGCCGCAAAAACCAAACACGGCGGCCTAGTCGCCTTGCCAAGCTTTCTCTATTCGACCAGCAGAATTGTGTCTGGTTATGTGGGTGGCCTGCCTGGCGTGCATGCGATGTGGTCAGGCTCGGACTGGACCTGGCACAAATATGCCAAGCGAAACGATGTCATCAGTACCGAAGCCTATTTGAAAGACTGCATTGAGCATGAAACACGCTTTGCAGGAAAGGCGATTCAGCAAATCTATCATGTGGATTTCTTTAATCAGACGGGCGACAAACTTGCCGAGGCCGATACCTGGTGCTTTCGTACCGAGCGCGACCACGCCAGAGAAAAAGGTACGAAGTACAAGTCCGTTCATGAAAAGGGGCATGTGACCTACTCGGATGAGCAAATCAAAGAAGCGTATAAGCTCTATGCGAACGAGGAAGTGCGTGGCGCCAACACACGCTATTGGGAAGACGTCACCGAAGGTGAAGCGCTGCCTGTTTTATTCAAAGGTCCCATGACCGTCACGGGTTTTATCGCTTACGCCCAAGGCTGGGGCGGCCTCTACATTCGAGCGAACAAACTCGCCTGGCAACTGATCGACGCCCATCCTGGCGTGGGCATCAAGAACCGCTTCGGCATCCCCGACGTGCCAGAGCGCGTCCATTGGGAAGAAGACTTCGCGCTCGAGGTTGGTGCACCAGGCGCGTACGACTATGGTCCGGAACGTAGCTCATGGTTGATGCATCAACTGACGAACTGGATGGGCGATGACGGATTTTTGCGTAAAGCAGAATGCAAGATCAGACGTCACAATCCCGAAGGAGACATGATTTTCATCAAAGCCAAGGTTGTGAAGAAGTACAAAGAAGGCGATCGCCACCTCGTTGAGATTTCGCAAGAAGCACACAACCAAGACAATGAGCTTTCCATTCTTGGTTCAGGTATCGTTGAGCTTCCTAGCCGAGGATAATTTAATGAGCGAACACCTGACATCACACGCCTGGCGCAGCCCGGACAACGCCACGGGGTCTTTGGCAGGTGTTCGCGTATTGGATCTGTCTCGGGTGGTCGCAGGTCCTTTGTGCGCTCAGATGCTCGCTGATCATGGTGCAGACGTGATCAAAGTGGAGTCCGCGCAAGGCGACGAGACTAGACGGCTAGGTCCGCCGTTTACCGAGCCAGGTCAAGCGGCGTACTTTTCCGCACTCAACCGTGGCAAGCGTGGCATTTGTCTGGATCTGGGACTGTCGACAGATCAACAGGTGATCCGTGCGTTACTGTCCGAGGCGGATGTACTGATCGAAAACTTCCTACCGGGAACCATGGAAAAATGGGGCCTCGGCTACGAGTCGGTTCTTGCAGACCAGTTTCCCAAGCTTATCTATTGCAACATTTCTGGCTTTGGCAAAACAGGCCCCCTCGGCGGCCTGCCTGGCTACGATGCCGTGCTTCAAGCCATGTGCGGCGTGATGAGTATTAACGGCAGCGCCGCCTCAGGTCCGACGCGCGTAGGTGTTCCGATCGTCGACCAAATGACGGGCTACACCGCTTTTTCAGGTGTATTGATGGCGCTCCATGCGCGGTCTAGAACTCACCGTGGGCAGCGGGTAGAGGCGACTCTTTTTGACACAGCCCTCAGTATGCTTGTGCCGCATGGCGTGAACTGGATGACCTCCGGAGTCGTGCCAGAGTTGATTGGCAGTGCCCACCCAAATATTCCAACCTACGACAGATTCGATGTCGGTGACGGACAAATGTTTTTGGGTATTGTCAATGATGCCCAGTTCGTGCGTTTCTGTAAGCTGATCGATCGCGAAGACCTCTGCAATGACCCTTTATTTCAAACAAATAGTCAGCGGATGGCGAATAGGTCTGCCTTGCGAAATGCATTGGGGGATGCGTTAAAACACTTTTCACGCGCTAAGCTTTGCCAAGATCTGATGGAGGCGGGCGTGCCAGCCGGTCCGGTCAATACTGTCGCTGAGGCGATGCAACAACCTCATGCAAGCGCGCGTGACATGCTTATTGAGCGACCAGACTATCGAGGCATCGGACTCCCGATCAAGCTCTCCGGGACGCCGGGCCAAGTCGGTTGCCGCCCCCCCAGGCTGGGCGAACACAACGACGAGATCATTAAAAATCGCCCCTCATAACATAATTTAACTTAGGCCTAGCTAGGGAAAGCGATGGGACATCGAGGGCGTAGAGTTGTTTAGAATGAACTGTTAAAAATTGTAATGACATCAGGAGACAACATGAAATTGACGTTCAAACGTGGCCTTACTGCGGCCTTAGCTACTGTCATGGCCTATGGCCTTATTGCACCCGAGGCTGCGCAAGCCCAAGCCAAATGGCCTGAAAAGCAAGTGCGTGTGATCGTACCCGCCCCTCCAGGTAGTGCACCGGACGGTCAAATTCGCCTGATTAGCCAAAAGCTTTCAGAAATGTGGGGCCAGCCCGTCGTCGTTGAAAACATCGTTGGTGCTGGTGGCATTATCGGCGTTGATCGCGCTGCCAAGTCCGCGCCTGATGGTTACACCTTTTTGTACAACACAATTGGACCGATCGCTGTTGCAGAAAATCTAATGGGCCCTGGCAAGCTGCCATACAGCCCGTCCAAAGACCTCGTCGCGGTGAGCCTTGCCACTAAAACACCGAACTGGATCACCGTGCACCCCTCCGTGCCTGCGAACAACATTCAAGAGCTGATCGCACTCGCGAAAAAGAATCCTGGTAAGTTGCGCTATGGCACCGCCGGTCCAGGCACAACACAACACTTGACGGGAGAGTTGTTAAATCTGGTTGAAAACATTCAACTCGTAGGCATCCCATATAAGTCGAGCGCGCAAATGACAACGGATGGTCTGGGTGGTCAGATCGAAATTCTGATTCACAACACCCCCGTTCTGCTTCCGCATATCCGCGCGCAAAAGTTGCGTCCATTGGCGATCACCAGCGACAAGCGCTCGCCTGCCGAACCCCAGATCCCGACGATGATCGAGAGCGGCGTCAAGGACTTTGAAATCACCGCATGGTTTGGTTTCATGGCACCCACTGGTACTCCAAAGCCCATCATCGACAAGGTTTCAAAGGACGTCGCTACAGTCTTGGCCATGCCTGATGTCAACAAGCGCATTGTCGACCAAGCGACCGAAGTTGTTGGCAGCACCCCCGAGCAATACGCCGCGTTTATCAAATCTGAAACTGCGAAGTGGAAAGACGTGATCATCCGCGCGAAGATGACTGCTGACTAATTTGCATACTACAACGACTGCAATCACCTTCTTTCAACGTTTTAGTTAGGAAGCTCCTATGCGTAACGCCATTTTTTCCAAACTCGCCCTCGCTCTTTCAATGAGCGCAGCGATGGCTCTTCCCTTGTCGGCTCAAGCCCAAGGCACCGCCCCTAAATGCTCGACGGCACAACTTATCGTGCCTTGGGCAGCAGGCGGCGATACCGACATCGTATTCCGTGTGTATGTTGATGCCATCAATAGAAGTGGTATCAAACCTGAGCTTCAAGTCGTCAATATTGGCGGCCAAGGTGGTAACAAAGGATCGGGTGAAGTTCGCAAAGCCAAACCTGATGGCTGTATGTTGGTGGCGATTCATGAAAGCGTGATCACAAGCTTTCTGACAGGACGTGTTCCCTTTACCTATGATGCATTTGATCCAGTCGCTTTGGTCAGCTACACACCCTCCATCGTGGGCGCAGCTCCTAAAGCACCATTCAAAACTACGACGGAAATGGTGGAGTATGCCAAAAAGAATCCCAAGCAAGTCACCGCAGGCGTGACCTTGGGTTCGACCAGTCACTTCATTTTCTTGCTGATCGAACAAGCGACTGGCGCCTCTTTCCGCTACGTCTCCTACGATGGTACGCGTGAGCGCAACACCGCTCTGCTTTCTGGCAACGTGTTGCTTGGCGAAACAAACATTCTGTCTGCCAAGCAATACCTCGCCGAAGGTGCGTTGCTAGCACTCGGTATCGCGACTGAAAAACGCGATCCACAGCTGCCCAACGTTCAGACACTGAAAGAACAAAAGATCCCTGTGGTCTATGGTTTGGCACGTGGTGTCATGGCGCCTAAAGGCACACCCGCCAGCGTCATTAAGTTCTGGGACACCGCTTTTGAAAAGGCCTCCAAGGATCCCGCCGTCATTAAAGCGATCACTGGCGCAAGCTCGACCGTTATGTACAAATCAGCGGCTGACTATGGTGCGTTCTTGAAGTCCTCATATGACGAACACGAAAAGCTTGCTATCAGC
>JBILJA010000025.1:0-22307 GCA_044368775.1 Burkholderiaceae bacterium | reverse complement strand
CCCTGATCAAGGGCACGCAAGGTCGCATATAGCACATGGCTATAGACTGCAGCGTCTGCAGACATCGTGATCCACTCCACGCCAGGCTGCCGACCCAATGCCTCCCGAGCGAGCGAATGCGTGACAAAAACCTTGGGTTTAGACGCATCATGCAGGGGTTGGTTCGCCAGAGACAGCATTTCATGGGCTGTCGCCAACCTGATCGGCGTATGAGGTGCGTAATGCGATTTCAAAGCACCCGAAACGCGTGGCGCATGCGCATCGGCATCCTGAACGGCTGTATTTAAAACAGCGGCGATTTGTTGCGCCGTAATCTGTCCAGGACGTAACAGCACCGGACCCACACCTTGCCCGAGACGCGACAAATCCACAATCGTTGACTCAATTCCGACCTCGCTTGCACCGCCTTCTAAAACCGGCATCCCCTGAGCAACCAACTCGGGAAACTCATCACGCACATGAGAAGCTTGTGTCGGTGACACCTGCCCAAACTTATTCGCAGAGGGACCCGCAATGCCACCCTGCCCCGAAGGCTTACCTGCTGCAAACGCACGAATCAGTTTTTGAGCCACAGGAAGAGAAGGGCACCGCAGACCCACACTATCTTGCCCTCCGCTCACCACATCGGAAATATGCGCTGCCCGTTTGAGAATGAGGGTCAAAGGACCCGGCCAAAACGCATCAATCAGCGCAAGCGCCTCGTCAGGCACCGAAGCCGCCCAATATGACAAATCCGCCTCGGGCGCTACATGCACAATCACAGGATGATTGGAAGGACGCCCCTTGGCTTGATAGATGCGCTCAACCGCTTCGCGACTTTCTGCATCTGCGCCCAATCCATAGACCGTCTCTGTTGGGAAGGCGACCAGACCACCTTCGAGTAAGACTTGAGCAGCCTGATGGATCTCGAGGTCAGAGGCGGTTTTCAATGAGTCGGATGTCACGCAGTCATCACTCAGAGCGTTGCCGCAACAGGCAAACGTAAGACCTGCACCACTTGATTGGCATGAGTCACAGCCTCAGCCATCGTCGTACCTGTGCAATTGACATGGCCCATCTTGCGTGCACGACGCGCTTCGCGCTTGCCATAGAGATGCAAAGACGAACCCGGCACCGACAGTACTCCCGCCCAATTGGGCTCGGCTTGCGTCTCGTCGGCACTTGGATACCAAACATCACCCAAAATATTGAGCATCACCACGGGAGCAAGCAAACGCGTGCTACCCAGTGGCAAACCCGCCATGACGCGCGCCTGTTGTTCAAACTGACTGGTCACGCAGGCATTCATACTGAAGTGTCCACTGTTGTGAGGACGTGGTGCGATTTCATTGACAAGCAACTGACCATCACCCAACACAAAAAATTCTACACACAGCACACCTTCGTATTTGAGGCCTTGCGCAATAGCCAACGCAGCCTCAGTTGCTCGTGCTGTCATGGCAACTGCTTGCATGTCGACGGTCGTCACGGCCAAAATACCTTGTTCGTGGACGTTGCGCGCGACTGGGAATACCGCGCACTGACCGTCCAATCCACGCGCCAACACGACCGAGAGCTCTTCTTTGAGATCGAGCATGGCTTCGAGCACGCAAGGTACGCCACCAAATTCAGCAAACGCTTTCAACGCTTCCTCAAACGAACGTACACGCGCTTGACCTTTACCGTCATAACCCAGGCGAGCAACTTTTAAAATACCTGGAAACAGATGTGCACCCGCTGCGCGTAAGTCTGACTCAGCTCGGATCGGGGCATAGGGTGCGACCGCGACACCCTGGCTGACGATGAAGGCTTTTTCTGCGATGCGATCCTGAACAACCTCGACCGCATGCGCCCCCGGTGTCACGCGGCAATGCGCAGCCAAGGTCATGAGACTTTGAGCGGGAACGTTTTCAAATTCAGTAGTGACAGCTCGACAACGTTGCGCCAACTTGATCAGCGCCGTTTCATCATCGTAGTCCGCTTGGATATGCATATCAGCGACTGAGGCCGCAGGACCCTCATGCGCAGGATCTAATACCGCGACTCGATAACCAAGAGACTGTGCTGCATGGCAGAACATGCGACCCAACTGACCGCCCCCCATCAGACCGAGCCACTCACCCGGTGCAATCACAGAGGCACTCGCATTGCACGTGCTGCCTCGGTTTGGCGGGCGCGGAAGGCGATGAGCTTTTCACGCAAGGCAGCATCGGTCGTCGCGAGTGTTGCAATCACGTGCAAGGCGGCATTCGCCGCGCCCGCTTCGCCGATTGCAAAGGTCGCCACCGGAATACCTTTAGGCATTTGCACGATGGACAAAAGAGAATCCTCGCCACGCAAATACTTGGAAGGCACGGGTACACCAAACACAGGGACTTCGGTGAGCGCCGCCATCATGCCAGGGAGATGGGCTGCACCACCTGCACCGGCAATAATGCCGCGCAAGCCGCGTGCGGCTGCCTGGGCGCCGTACTCCGCCATATCGAGCGGCATACGGTGCGCGGAAATCACCCGAGCCTCGCAGGGCACACCAAAATCACCCAGCATGTTGACAGCGTGTTGCATGACTTCCCAATCGCTGGACGAACCCATAATGACACCAACGATCGGTGCACCAGCAGAAGATAAAGAGGTCATATCAAAGCCTTGGGAATGAAAATTGGACAGTGAGTCGATTAGGCGGTCAAACGATCAAGAGCTTCGCGGTATTTGGCCGCAGTTTTAGCAATCACATCAGCGGGTAGTCGCGGTGCGGGAGGCGTTTTTCCCCAGTCTTGCGTCTCGAGCCAATCGCGGACGAACTGCTTGTCAAACGAGGGAGGACTGATGCCCTCACGGTAACCATCCGCAGGCCAGAACCGTGAGGAATCAGGTGTCAACACCTCGTCCATCAAATGCAGCGTACCGTTCGCATCGAGACCAAATTCAAACTTGGTGTCCGCGATCATGATGCCCTTGGTGGCGGCAAAACTTGCAGCCTCGGTGTACAAACGCAACGTCACCGCACGGATCCGTTCGGCCATCTCCTGACCGACCTCTTGGATCACGTGAGCAAAGTCCACATTCTCATCATGCAAGCCCACCTCGGCTTTGGCGGCCGGTGTGAAAAGCGGCTCGGGCAATTTGCCGGCCTGTTTGAGACCTGCCGGCAACTGAATCCCGCAGACCGAGCCTGTCGCTTGATAATCTTTCCAGCCAGAGCCAATCAGATAGCCACGGGCAACCGCCTCGACCATGATGGGCTTGAGACGTTTGACCACCACCGCGCGACCGATCACCTGCTCTCGCTCATTGGGCGCGACCACATCCTCGGGATTGATCCCGGTTGAGTGATTCGGCAACACATGCGCGAGCTTTTCCAACCAAAAGTCAGTCAACTCCTTGAGAACCTGACCCTTACCGGGGATCGGGTCATCAAGAATCACATCAAACGCGGAGATACGATCACTCGCGATGATCAAAAGCTTGTCGTCACCGACCGCGTACATGTCACGCACTTTGCCGCGCGCAAGGAGCGGAAGAGATTGGATACTAGACTGATACAGTGCTTTCGTCATGACGGTTATTGCACGACCTGCGACAGTTTGCCAGAGGCGTATTGTCCTGCAACGTCCTTAAGGGGCATAACCTTGATTTTACTGGCGTTGCCGGCGGTACCAAATTGCTGGTAACGCGCGATACAGATTGCCTTGGCCGCTTCACGTGCTGGCTTGAGGTATTCGCGGGGGTCAAATTTACCTGGATTTTCAGCAAAGAAACGGCGGATCGCACCGGTCATGGCCAAACGGATATCGGTGTCAATGTTGATTTTACGCACACCAAATTTAATCGCCTCTTGTATTTCTTCGACTGGAACACCGTAGGTTTCTTTCATGTCACCGCCAAACTGACGAATCTCAGCCAGCAACTCCTGCGGCACGCTTGAGCTGCCGTGCATCACCAGGTGAGTATTAGGCAAGCGCTTGTTGATTTCCTTGATCCGCGAAATCGACAAAATGTCGCCCGTGGGCTTGCGCGTGAACTTGTAAGCGCCATGGCTGGTACCGATCGCGATCGCGAGTGCGTCGAGCTGCGTACGGCGCACGAAGTCAGCCGCCTGCTCTGGGTCGGTCAACAACTGATCCATCGTCAGCTTGCCGTCGGCACCGTGGCCATCTTCTTTGTCACCTTCCATGGTTTCGAGCGAGCCCAGACAGCCCAACTCACCCTCGACCGTGACACCCAGCTTGTGGGCCATATCCACGACCTGCTTGGTCACTGCAACGTTGTAGTCATAGTCAGCGATCGACTTGCCGTCTTCTTTGAGCGAACCGTCCATCATCACGCTAGAAAATCCAAGATCAATCGCGCCTTGGCAAATCTTGGGGGACTGGCCATGATCCTGGTGCATCACAACAGGAATATGGGGGTAGGACTCGACTGCTGCTTGAATGAGGTATTTCAGGAATCCCTCGCCTGCATATTTGCGTGCACCTGCAGAGGCCTGCATGATGACGGGGCTGTCCGTCTGAGCCGCCGCTTCCATGATGGCTTGGACCTGTTCCAGGTTGTTCACGTTAAATGCGGGAATGCCATAACCATGCTCGGCGGCGTGGTCGAGAAGCTGGCGCATGGAAACTAAAGCCATGAGAGATCCTTTTTTAGAGCAAAATGTCGGGGTTGTAGGGAATTTACCGAGTATTTTACGGCAGCATGAACGTATTTGCCCTCTGCTCCCCAAAAACTCACTTCCAAGCACTTTTGATCCTCTAATGAGAAACCTCCATGCCGCACGGCAATCCCGATGTAAACAGCACAATCCCCACCATTTCTTGGCTTGTAGGCGAGCAAACACTCACCTCAGCCTGGCGCTCTGAAAACGGCTGGGCACCCCCAAAACGCACGATGCTCGCCGATGACACGATGAGTGCCGATACCGCCTACAGGCTGGCCAGCGAAGGCGTCGCGCTGATTTGGACCGGTGACTTTCAAAATGCCCGCCAACTCTTGCACGCGTTGGCAAGACGCACGGCTAAACGTCGTCCAAAATACCTCGAACTCCCCTACCCCGAGCGTTTTCATCAGGTCAGGCTGGCGCGTGCACAACGTGCCCGTACCCTAGGCATGCTGTGCTTGCCTTTTGAGCCGCATCACCTCCTCAAACATCGCCGTGCGCCCGATGTCAAAGCCGCATGCGTCGCCGCGCACGGCGACAGCAAAACCGGCTACGTCATGCCTTTGACCGAACTGCTGGGTCTCATCAGCGCCTATGAATGGCGCAAAAATGGTATCGACATCCCGGCTCTAGGTGCCCGAATCCATCCACATTACGGCGTGTTTGCCCCCACCCGCTCCGAGTATCTCGAGCTCATCGCACAGGCACCGCTCCCACAAGGTCCTGGCATGTTGGGTCACGCCTTTGACATCGGCACAGGCACAGGGGTGATCGCCGCGCTGTTGCTTAAACGCGGACTGACGCACGTGACTGCGACGGATACGCACGCACGCGCCCTCGATTGTGCCCAAGAAAACATCGAACGCTTAGGCTTGTCTTCAGGCGTGAAGTTTGTGCAAACGGATCTGTTTCCTGACGGGCAAGCGGATCTGATTGTCTGTAACCCACCGTGGCTGCCAGGACGCCCTGCCTCAGGGCTGGAGCACGCGATCTACGATCAGGATCAGCGTATGCTCAATGGTTTTTTAAAGGGTCTGCGCACGCACCTCACCCCACAAGGCGAAGGCTGGCTGATTTTGTCTGACCTTGCGGAGCACTTAGGGCTGCGCACGCGTGAAGACTTGCTAGATATGATTGAAACCGCAGGCTTGAGGGTCATGGAGCGTTTGGAAATTCGCCCCATGCATGCCAAGACCAAGGATGAGGACGATCCGCTCGCCGACGCTCGTCGCGCTGAGGTCACCTCGCTGTGGCGACTGCGTGCCTGAAATCTTGCCGCTTAGGCTACCGGCGGTCGGCGCGCAGACTTGGGTCTAAACGCCTTGACCACAGCATCGTCGGTCTCGATGTAGGGACCGCCAATCAGGTCAATGCAATACGGGACGGCCGCAAAAATACCCGACGCGACGACCGTTCCGTCCTCACGCTTGAGCCCCTCCAGCGTTTCGCTGATCGCCTTGGGTTGTCCGGGTAAATTGATGATCAGCGCTGCGTGATCGTCAGTCTCTCTGAGCACTGCCACCTGTCGCGACAAAATCGCGGTCGGGACAAACTGCAGACTGATCTGGCGCATTTGTTCACCAAAGCCTGGCATCTCACGGGTCGCCACCGCCACAGTCGCTTCTGGCGTGACATCGCGACGCGCAGGGCCCGTTCCACCGGTCGTCAGCACTAGATCGCAGCGTTCGACATCCACCAACTCAACCAGCGCAGCTGAAATCGTCGGCGCATCGTCCTGAATTAAGCGTGTGACGAATTCGATCGGGGTTGTGACCGCCTTTTCCAGCCATGCTTGCAAGGCAGGAATACCCTGGTCCTCGTAAACACCTTTGGAAGCGCGATCTGAAACAGAAACAAGACCAATACGAATCGTATCGGGGTGACGTCCAGCGTTCATCTTTGATACACCTCGAGCTGTGTTCTTAACTGTCTGACTTCTTCCATTAAATCCACCATCAGCGCTGCGGCCTCTAGATTGACCTGAAAGTCTCGCTGCGCACGCGCAATCTGACGCGCGCGTGCCGCCGCAGCACTGGCGAAAAGCCAACGCTCTGGCGTAGTCTCTGTAATGATCACGTCGCGCTCAATACCCACGAAGCCCTCTCTGACCAGTGTGACGACCCAGTCGATCTGCTGCTCACACAAACATGCCATCTCATGCACGGACAGCGGCGCACTGTCATCCACCATCACGGCTGAGTAAATCGTGACCGATTTCATCCCTGAACTCCCAAATGGCGGCGCGGATTAAAAGGGGCTGCCTTGGCTAATGCTTGATAGGCTTCTTTCGCAGCCTCCGTCGTGGCGGGTGGCCACACAACCTCCAACACCAAATACAAATCACCCGGTGGATCACCTGGTAAGCCTTTGCCACGCAATCTGAGTTTGCTACCCGGCTGACTGCCCGCACTGATACTGACCTCGACCTCACCCTGCAAGGTCGGCACATGAACCTGACCGCCGCAAGCGGCCTCCCACGGCGTGACGGGCAGCTTCATGCTTAAGTCTCGACCCTGCACTTGATAAACAGGGTGGGCCGCGAAGTGCACAGTCAAAAACAAATCGCCAGCCGGACCGCCTGCTTCGCCGGGCATGCCCTGACCGGACAGTCGAATCATCTGGCCTGCTCGCACGCCCACAGGAATCTTGACACTTAAAGTGCGATTGACGAGTTGAGGGCGGCCTTGCGCATCGAGCTGCACTGAACGCAAACCGAGCTCGCGCGTCACACCATTAAGGCTGTCCTCGAGAGAAATTTCGATATCGGCGTGATGATCTTCGCCCTTGTAAGGCTGTTGCGCGCCCGCTTGGCGCGCATCTGCGCCCGGGCCACGCCGCTGCCGCTCGGCTTGCTTGAACAAGCTGGATAAAAAGTCATGGAACTGCGCATCATTCGGCGCGTGACCATCACCACCCGCGAACTCAAAGCCACGATCCCAGCCCGGTCCGGGCGCAGCGCCTCCGGAGGAAACATTTGTTCTAAGTTGATCGTAAGCCGCACGTTTTTCTTCGTCACGCAGCACGTCGTTGGCCTCATTGACCTCGCGCATGCGGGTCTCTGCGTCCTTTTCCTTGCTGACGTCTGGGTGGTATTTACGCGCGAGTTTGCGATAAGCTTTGCGGATATCATCCTGCGAAGCCTCTGGCGTCAGCTCAAGCGTTTTGTAATAGTCTTTAAATTCCATGTGCGCGGCCGCAAAAAAATGCGCCAAAAGGTGGATATACCTTCACAATGGGGGCAAATTCACAAAATTACAAGCCCTTTCAAAATACGAACCCTTATGCAAATCCATCAAATTCCTTTTGGCACCACCGACTGGTCAACAATCCCTGCCACTGAACACCCCGGCACAACAGGCAAAGCGTTTTGGCGGACACAGCAATTTGGCACCATCCGAGTCAGAATGGTCGAATACACACCCGGCTATCTCGCGGATCACTGGTGTGAAAAAGGGCACATTTTGTTGTGTTTGAGCGGATCGTTACATACCGCGCTCAAGGACGGCCGTGTCTTTGACCTGCAACCCGGCATGAGCTACCAGGTCGCGGATGGCGCAGAGCCACACCAGTCCTCGACAGAGACCGGTGCAACACTGTTTATCGTGGATTGATTTAGCCTACTGCGCGCTTTTGTAGAATATCGACGGCAGGCAGCGTTTTCCCTTCGAGGAACTCTAGGAAAGCACCACCGCCTGTGGAGATGTAGCCGACCTTGTCCGTGATGTCGAACTTGGCGATCGCTGCGAGCGTGTCACCGCCACCGGCGATAGAAAAACCCGCCGAATCCGCGATTGCACGAGAGACAGACTCGGTGCCTTGTGCAAACGCCTCAATCTCAAACACGCCGAGTGGACCGTTCCAGACGATCGTGCCAGCATTTTTCAAAATCTCGGCCAGCTGCGCCGAGGTTTGAGGACCGATATCCAAAATCAAATCATCCGCCTCGACATCTTTGGCAGACTTAGTCGTGGCCTTGGCTTGCGCGGAAAACTCTTTGGCGCAGACTACGTCGGTAGGAATAGGTACAGCCGCACCACGTGCCTGCATTTTCTTCATCACGGCAAGCGCTTGATCAATCTGATCAGGCTCCGCCAGAGACTTTCCAATTGGCAAGCCTGCCGCAAGCATAAATGTATTGGCAATGCCGCCGCCCACAATCAGTTGGTCAACCTTGTCGGCTAAGGACTGAAGAATAGAAAGCTTGGTGGAAACTTTTGAACCGCCAACGATCGCAACCATTGGACGCTTGGGTGCCAACAAGGCACGACCAAGGGCTTCGAGTTCGGCCTGCAACAAAGGACCCGCACAGGCGATCGGTGCAAACTGCGCAATGCCATGGGTAGTAGCTTCGACGCGATGCGCAGTGCCGAACGCATCATTGACATAGACATCACATAGCGCCGCCATTTTTTTGGACAGCTCTGGATCGTTTTTCTTTTCGCCTTTGTTCACGCGGCAATTTTCGAGCAAGATCACTTGCCCGGGCGCGACTGATACACCGTTCACCCAGTTTTGCACGAGCGCAACGGGCATCCCCAACAGTTCGGAGAGTCGCTTGGCAATCGGTGCCAACGAGTCTTCTTGTGTCAGAGTGCCTTCGGTCGGGCGCCCCAGATGCGAAGTTACCATCACGGCGGCACCGGCATCGAGCGCCAGGCGAATACCTGGAACCGAAGCGCGGATACGCGTGTCTTCAGAGATGCGACCTGCGTCATCAAAAGGCACATTCAGATCGGCGCGAATAAAGACGCGCTGACCTTTCAGCTTGCCGGCTTGCGCGAGTGCAGAAAGAGTATGAACGGTGGTCATGATGAACGTATTTTTACAGACAATTATTTAGCGGACATCAAAGCAATGGTCGTGTCGAGCATACGGTTGCTGAAACCCCACTCGTTGTCGTACCAAGAGTTGACCTTCACCAGATTGCCCGAGACCTTAGTCAACGTAGCGTCGAAGTTGCTCGAAGCAGGATTGTGGTTAAAGTCGACCGATACCAACTGCTCTGTGTTGTAGGTCAAAATACCCTTGAGTGGACCCGCCGCGGCGGCATCCTTGAGGATGGCATTGACTTCTTCGACGGTGGTGTCGCGCTTGGCCGTAAAGGTCAAGTCCACAATGGAAACGTTGATCGTCGGTACACGCATCGCAAAACCATCCAGCTTGCCATTGAGCTCAGGCAACACCAAACCAACAGCAGCAGCCGCACCCGTCTTGGTGGGGATCATGCTCATGGTGGCCGAACGGGCACGACGCAAGTCTTCGTGATAGACGTCGGTCAACACTTGGTCGTTCGTGTAGGCATGGATCGTGGTCATCAGACCCGTCACGACACCGAGTTTTTCATGCAAAGGCTTGACCAAGGGTGCCAAACAGTTGGTTGTGCATGAAGCGTTCGAGATCACGGTGTGCTCTTTCTTGAGCACATCCTGGTTGACACCAAATACGATCGTGGCATCAACGTCTTTGCCGCCTGGTGCGGAGATGATGACTTTTTTAGCACCGCCTTTGAGGTGGGCCGAAGCTTTTTCTTTGCTGGTAAAAAAACCTGTGCACTCGAGTACGACGTCGACTTTCAGGTCGCCCCAGGGCAACTCAGCAGGGTTACGGTTGGCCAACACGCGGATCTTGTCGCCATTGACAACCATGTAGTCGCCCTCAACGCCAACGGTGCCGGGAAAGCGGCCGTGCGCGGTGTCATATTGCGTCAGGTGGGCGTTTGTCTTGGGATCGCCCAAGTCGTTGATGGCTACGATTTCAATATCGTGCTTTTTGCCACCTTCGTAGTGTGCACGCAAAATGTTGCGACCAATACGACCATAACCGTTAATAGCGACGCGAATTGTCATGAGACCAAGCTCCTAAGTTTGGAAAAATTTATAAGATATTTTTGACGGCCTGCGCCACTTTTTCAGCAGTCAGTCCGAAGTGTTTGAACAACGCGCCAGCAGGTGCCGACTCGCCGTATGTATCAATACCCACCACAGCACCTTCTAGTCCAACATATTTGTGCCAAAAGGCGGTGACGCCCGCCTCAACCGCCACGCGTGGCATGCCCTTAGGCAAGACCGAGGCGCGCCAAGCGGCATCTTGTTTGTCAAACACATCGGTGCTGGGCATGGACACCACACGCACGGCGATGCCTTCGGCAGCCAACAGCTTTTGTGCTTCGAGCGCAAGCGCAACCTCAGATCCGGTGGCGATGATCGCAGCCTTGGCCCCTGTTGTGCCTGGTGCCTCTTGCAACACATAACCGCCACGCGCGACCTGTTTGAGTGTCTCGGCACTGCGCGCTACGAACGGCAAATTTTGTCTGGAGAGCAACAGTGCCGTCGGACCACCCGCATGCACATCCATACCGATGCTGCTTGGGCGCTCGACAGCGGCCAACCATGCGGCCATGGTCTCGACCGTATCGCAGGGACGCCAAACGGATAAATTGGGAATTAGACGCAAGCTACTCGCATGCTCGATTGACTGGTGTGTCGGCCCATCCTCACCCAAACCAATGGAGTCATGGGTAAACACATGCACCACACGCTGTTTCATCAGCGCCGCCATGCGCAGCGCATTACGTGAATAATCGGAAAAAGTCAGGAAGGTGCCACCAAACGGCAAGTAGCCGCCATGGAGCGCCATACCATTCATGATCGCCGCCATGCCAAACTCGCGCACGCCATAATTAATATGACGACCGAACTGAATACCATTCTCGCCAGCACGAACAGCTGCAACGCCCTTCCAATCTGTGAAGTTCGAGCCCGTCAAATCAGCAGATCCACCGAGCATTTCTGGCAACACCTCGACCAAGGCGGTAATGGCTTGCTGAGACGCTTTGCGCGAGGCCACAGTCTCTGCTTTTTCATTTGTAGCAGACAGCAGTTTTTCAGCAAACGCCGCAAAATTAGCAGGCAAGGCGCCTTTCATGCGACGCATAAACTCGGCTGCTTCGGTAGGAAATTTAGCCGCATAGACGTCAAACGTTTTCTGCCAGCCTGACTGCGTCTGAGCGCCCGCGCTGCGTTGATCCCAGCCGGCGTAGACGGCCTCTGGGATCTCAAAAGGCGCATGTGGCCAGCCAATCGCGGCACGCGTGGCGGCAATTTCTTCGGCACCGAGTGGGGCGCCATGGACCTTATCGGTGCCCGCAACAGTCGGAGCACCTTGACCAATGACGGTCCGGCAAATCACCAATGTTGGACGACCATGTTGTGCGCCAAGCTTTCGAGCCTGAGTCAGCGCAGCATGAACAGCCTCGACGTCATGACCATTAGCCACACGCACAACATTCCAGCCATAGGCCTCAAAACGCTTGGCCGTATCGTCCGCGAACCAGTTTTCTACCTTGCCATCAATCGAGATGCCGTTGTCGTCATATAAAACAACCAGCTTGGAGAGACGCAACGTCCCGGCCAGTGAACAGACCTCGTGTGAAATGCCTTCCATTAGGCAACCATCGCCCACGAAGGCATAGGTGTGGTGATCGACGATCTTGTGCTCTGGGCGATTGAACTCGGCAGCCAACAAAGACTCTGAAAGCGCCATCCCGACCGCATTGGCCAAGCCTTGTCCCAGCGGCCCTGTCGTGGTTTCTACGCCAGAAGTAATACCCACCTCTGGGTGGCCAGGCGTTTTAGAGTGCAGTTGACGAAACTTACGCAGCTCCTCCATCGGGAGGTCATAGCCGGTCAGGTGCAACAAAGCGTAAATGAGCATCGAGCCATGACCATTCGACAACACAAAGCGGTCGCGGTTTGGCCACGCGGGATCAGCTGGGTTGTGGCGCAGGTGACGGGTAAATAGCGCTTCGGCCATTTCGGCCATCCCCATGGGAGCGCCGGGGTGACCGGAATTGGCTTGTTGGACTGCGTCCATGGCAAGCGCACGGATGGCATCTGCAAGTTTGGCGGGGGCGGCGATAGTTGGGCTCATGCGATGGGTCCCGGCCGGGTACTCACGGGATCAGAAAAATGGGTTACAAAACGTAGGAGTTTAGCACCCGTACATCCACGAAGACACAACCGAGCACCCTGCATGGCTGACCCCCGCTTTTATTGCCCAGAACCCCTTTCGGCCCGACAAACCTTGACCCTCCCTGCGTCGGTGGCCCACCACATTAGAGTGCGTCGACTCGAAGCGGGCAGCACCCTTATTTTGTTTGACGGCCGTGGCGGCGAACTGCCAGGAACACTTGATTTTCAAGGGAAAGTCGCCTGCGTGACGTTGGGCGACCTACATCCAAAGGAGAACGAACTGGCGGGTGAGCTCTGCCTGTTCCAGGGGCTGCCGTCCGGTGACAAGATGGATTGGGTGATCGAAAAAGCGGTTGAGCTCGGCGTGAGTCGTATCGTGCCCATCAGCGCCCATCGGAGCATCCTCAAGCTCTCAGGCCCAAGACTTGAGAAGCGCTTGGCACACTGGGCGGGGATTATCGAGTCAGCCTCTGAACAATGTGGTCGCAATCGGCTGATGCAAATTTCACCCCCACAAACGCTCGAAGAAGCCTTGGGGGCTCGTGCAATCGGAGAGCGCCTACTGTGCGACCCCAACGCCCGCGAAGACCTCGAAACAAGACTTTTAAATCCTCTCTGTCAGGCCAAAACTGAACGTGCGCTCACTTTTCTGGTGGGCCCTGAAGGTGGCTGGAGTCCCGAAGAAGTGCAAAGCTGCGTGCGCAACCAGACTCAATCGATTCGCTTTGGCGCGCGCGTACTGCGTACAGAGACGGCTGGCCTTGCCCTCGTCGCGGCAGCGACTGCCTTGTTACGCTGGTAACGGCTGAAAACCACGCGCCTGAAAACAGCCAGTCAACTCAAGCGGGCTCATCACTCCACGCATTTACAACGCCGGGCATCGCATCGGGATGCTTGCCAGCATGGTGAATGCCAAAGATAAAAACTCGGCCATTTTCACGTGCAAACTCTACTGCGTCATTCAAAATCTGCAAAAACTGCTCTCCGTCCGAGACAATCGCCGGATCAGCGGAGTGCAGATTATTTAAAACCAATACAAAACCGCCTTCTTTTTGATCCAGAAGCGTGTCGCACAGGCAGTCATACAACCCATCAAAATTAGCACCAAAAAATTGCGGATAATCAACGGCCTTGACGATGGCACGAAATACAGCCGAACGGCTGCGCGCTTTATCGCAATCCGCCGCGAACCATGCAAGCCCTGCCTCTTTGGCAGCGGCAGCGACCACATTCTGTCCACTCTGAGGATCAAAGTCTCCGCCGCGCTTTATGAGCTGCCGCAGTTTTGGCTCAAGTGTTTTACCCATACTGATGGCTCCTTCAAGCAGGCCACTCTATTGGATTGCTCCATGACAGCAAAATAACTGAATGAATCGATTTCTATGTTTGTAAAGTTTTTATACTGGAAATATCACAAACAGTCACGACAATAAAACAATTCTTTACGACAAAATGATGCGGCGCAAAAAGAATTTATAACAATTTCTTTTGAAGATCCTCATAACGTGGATCATTGGCCTCCACCACCGTAAGCGCAGTCATATTCACGATACGGCGCACAGTCGCGCTTGTTGTCAGAATATGCACAGGCGCATTCGCGCCCAACAAAAACGGTCCGACAGCGACATTACCACCTGCAGCGGTTTTGAGCAGGTTGTAGGCAATATTACCGGAGTCCACATTTGGACAAACCAGCAAGTTCGCCGCGCCTTTTAGCGTGGATGAGGGTAGTATTTTCAATCGCAACGCTTCGTTCAACGCACAATCACCGTGCATCTCACCATCAATTTCAAGATCAGGCTGCTGCGCTCGAATTAATTCGAGCGCCTTTTGCATCTTGCTGCCAGACTCGGAGCTACCAGAACCAAAATTAGAACGCGACAACAAGGCAACTTTGGGGATGACATTGAGACGACGCATTTGATCGGCCGCCGCAATCGTGAACTCCGCAATTTGTTCGGCGGTCGGGTCATCGTTGACATGTGTATCAACTAAAGCCAAGGTTTGCTCTGGCAACAACAAAATATTCATGGCGGCATACGTCGCCGCCCCAGGACGCTTGCCGATGACCTGATCGACATAACGCAAATGATCCGCATAGCCACTGACCGTTCCGCAAATCATGCCGTCCGCGTCACCCATGCGCAACATAGTCGCACCAATCAACGTCAAGCGGCGACGCATTTCGATACGGGCCATTTCTTTGGTGACACCGTGACGACACATTTTTTCCCAGTACGCAGTCCAATACTGATGGAAGCGCTCATCAAACTCTGGGTTGGTGACTTCGACATCCTCGCCTAGGCGTAAACGTAAACCAAATTTTGTAATGCGATCCGCCAGCACCGAAGGACGGCCCACCAAAATAGGCTTGGCGAGTTTTTCGTCGACGATCACCTGTACTGCGCGTAGCACACGCTCATCCTCACCTTCAGTGAAAACAATACGCGCCTTGGCGCCCGAGCGCACGAGCGCTTTAGCCGCGGAGAACATCGGGCGCATGAACGCGCCAGAGCGGTATACGAACTGTTCGAGTTGTTCGACGTAAGCATCAAGATCGGCGATCGGTCGTTTCGCCACACCACACTCCATCGCGGCCTTGGCGACCGCAGGTGCGATGCGCACAATCAAGCGTGGATCAAAAGGCTTGGGAATAAAAGATTTAGGGCCGAACGAAACGTCATAATCGCCATAAGCGGCCGCGACTACCTCGCTTTGCTCTTCTTGGGCCAGATCGCAGATCGCGATGACCGCGGCCTTTTCCATTTCACGCGTGATCGTGGTGGCGCCCACATCCAAGGCGCCGCGAAAAATGTAGGGAAAACACAAAACGTTGTTGACCTGATTTGGATAATCGGAACGTCCGGTGGCCATCACAATGTCATCACGCACCGCATGCGCCTCGGCAGGGAGAATCTCAGGATTGGGATTGGCCAGCGCCAAAATCAGCGGGCGCTTGGCCATCACCTTGACCATCTCCGGCTTGAGCACACCACCCGCGGACAAACCAAGAAACACATCGGCCTCGGCAATAATGTCGGCCAATTTACGCGCGTCTGTTTTTTGAGCAAAACGCGCCTTATCAGGGTCCATCAGAACCGTGCGTCCTTCGTACACAACGCCTTCGATATCGGACACCCAAATATTTTTAAGTGGCAGCCCGAGGTCGACCATCAGATCCAGGCACGCGAGGGCCGCGGCACCCGCCCCCGACACCACAACTTTGACCTTGTCGATCTCCTTGCCGACAACTTTCAAACCATTGATAAACGCCGCCGACACGCAAATTGCCGTGCCATGCTGGTCATCATGAAAAACCGGGATACGCATGCGCTCACGCAACTTACGCTCGACCGTAAAGCACTCGGGCGCCTTGATGTCTTCGAGATTGATGCCTCCAAACGTCGGCTCCAGACTCGCGATGATCTCGACAAGCTTGTCGGGATCCTGCTCATTGATTTCAATATCGAACACATCGATACCGGCAAACTTTTTAAACAATACCGCCTTGCCTTCCATCACAGGCTTGGAGGCCAGCGCACCGATATTGCCCAGACCTAGCACCGCCGTGCCGTTTGTGATCACACCCACCAAGTTACCTCGCGCGGTGTAGCGAAACGCATTGGCGGGGTCTATCACAATCTCTTCGCATGCCGCCGCCACGCCGGGCGAATACGCCAAGGCAAGATCCCGCTGATTGGAAAGCATCTTGGTCGGCGCAATCGAGATTTTGCCGGGACGACCCTGCTCATGGTAATCAAGAGCGGCTTGGCGAAAAGTCTTTTCCATATCTGTAATGGCCCTATGTCAGGTCAAGTGAGTGGGTTGGATTCTAGCCCTTTTGCGGGAAGAGTCCGACCGAAGACCCCCGTTGGATCCAGAGTCTGTTTGATGGATTGATCCAGTTCAAGTGCAGCCTGCCTGACCGGGGCAGGATCGACCGGGTCTTGTAAAGATGGCAAAGCCTCGGTCACGATCGAAGCGGGCGTAGGTATTTGCAACCACAAGGCCTGCAACCATGCCAGACTACCACCATGACCTTGAAACAACCAAGCTAAATTCAGTGAATCGCCAGATTGCGGCATCAAGCCATCCAGACGATAACGCAAGGGCCAATTTTCATATTGCGCACATAACGCGGCTTGAGGAGATTGCGCCAGCTCGAAGAGCGTTGGAATTTTCTTTTGTAAAGACAAGCTTTTAAGTGGCCTGCTTCCCGCGGCGCCAAAGGGTCCGAGCATTTCAAGCGTGCCATCCGCAAGCAACACCTCAGCCTGAACAATCCCACTGTGCATGAGACGCCCCTCAAAGGGACTGGCAAACCACTGCGCCAAAGTTTGATGCGCATGCGTGGCATCGAAAGTATCAGAGAAAATCCCCACACCTTGCTGATGCAACGACCAAAGTGTCACGCCGGCATCCGCTCGCCATAACCCGGCTGCGGCATCGACAAGCTCCAACTGAGCCCATTGCGCACGAGAATCAACCCACAAGATTGGACGCCCTGGGTCCGGATAGGCGTCAGAGTTCAACAAAATGAGCTGGACCCCAAGCTCACGGCATAAGGCTTGCGCATGCAACACATCAATCGGCCGGGCAGGCTTGAGCCATGCCTGAATGCTTTGATCCTCCTGATCCCAGCTCACCGAACCCACGCACGTGCGCGAAAGCCTGGCACAAAATTGCCCCCACGGCGTCGCAGACGTTCTGCGCCCAGTAAGAAAAGCCCTTCGAGATGGTTGAGTAACCACTACAATTCTGCTCCTAGAGGGAGAATGGCACGATGACGGCACTTGCAGCACGCACCCACGATACAGTTACATTTCACGCGGTCGAACTTCTAAAAGAAGCCTCAGCGCTCACACGTTCCGGTATCGACGTGATCAGCCTGGGTGTTGGAGAACCAGACTTTACCGCAGCGCCGGCCGTTGTGACAGCCATGGCAGAGGCAGCACGCCGCGGCAAAAGTGGCTATTGTCCTCCTGCCGGTCTACCCGAGTTGCGTGAAGCGATCGCTAGATTCTACGCCACGCATCTCGGCGCGTCCGTAGATCCGAGCCGCGTGATCGTTACCTCTGGCGCAAGTGGTGCACTTTTGCTTGCGGCCATGGCGCTTGTCAACCCAGGCGACGAAGTCCTCATGCCCGACCCTTGCTATCCGCCCAACCGAAATTTTGTTGGCTCTGCAGGCGGCACCACCAAACTCATTCCCACCACGGCTGCGTCGCGCTTTCAACTCTCCGCCCGTGATATTGCACAGCACTGGGGTCCAAAGACCCGCGGCGTCCTAATTGCTTCGCCGAGTAATCCGACGGGTACCTCGATCGAAAGAGATGAACTCGCCCGTATTTTTAAAGAAGTTCGCGCGCGTCAAGGCTTTGTCATGATGGATGAAATCTATCTCAGCCTGTCTTACGATGGCCCGCGACAGTCTGCGTTGAGCTTGGATGACGACGTGATCATCCTCAATAGCTTTTCCAAATATTTCAATATGACGGGTTGGCGTCTTGGCTGGATGATCGTGCCGCCTCATCTTGTCGCACCCATTGAAAAAATGGCGGCCAGTCTGGCGATTTGTGCGCCCACACTCGCGCAATACGGTGCGCTCGCCTGTTTTGACCCCGAAACACTTGTTATATACGAAGAGCGCCGCGAGGCGTTTCGCAACAGGCGTGACTTTATCGTGCCTGCGCTTGAATCACTCAATATCAATGTGCCTGTCAAACCCGATGGCGCCTTTTACGTCTATGCTGATATTTCTGCGCATTCCCAAGACAGCAGCGCATTTTCGCAAGCGCTTTTGCACAAGGCGCGCGTCGCAGCTGTGCCCGGACTTGATTTCGGTCCGGCCCATGCCGCGAACACCATGCGATTTGCCTACACCACGAGTCTTGAGCGTTTACAAGAAGCCATGTATCGGATCAAAACCTATCTCGGTTAACCAAGAAGAACAGCCAGGAAGCACATCTTGAAATACAAAGACCTGAGAGACTTCATCTCGCAACTTGAGAAAAACAACGACCTCAAGCGCATTGACACGCCCGTCTCAAGCTCTCTTGAAATGACCGAAATCTCAGATCGCGTCCTCAAAGCAGAAGGCCCGGCACTGATTTTTCAACACGCCATGCACGAGGGTAAAAAAAGTGACATGCCGGTCCTCACCAACTTGTTTGGTACACCTACGCGGGTCGCACAAGGTATGGGGGCGGCAGACACCACGGCGCTGCGTGACATTGGAGAGTTGTTGGCGAGCCTGCGCGAGCCAGAGGCTCCAAAGGGCTTTAAAGACGCACTTGCCAAAGTATCCATGCTCAAGGCCGCACTTTGGGACATGAGCCCAAAAAATGTCCGTGGCGCTCCCTGTCAAGACATCGTCTGGGAAGGCGACGATGTCGATCTCGCCAAATTGCCGATTCAGACCTGCTGGCCAGGCGATGTCGCCCCCTTATTGACCTGGGGTCTTGTCATCACACGCGGGCCCAACGCGCGTCGGCAAAACTTGGGTATTTATCGTCAACAAGTCCTCGGCCGTAATAAGCTCATCATGCGTTGGCTCTCCCATCGCGGTGGCGCACTCGACTTTCGAGATCACGCGCTCGCGCACCCCGGCACACCCTTTCCGATCGCCGTGGCCCTAGGCGCCGATCCTGCCACCACCTTAGGTGCGGTGACCCCAGTCCCTGACTCGTTATCCGAATATCAATTCGCAGGTTTGCTTAGAGGCGGTCGTACCGAAGTCACCTCCGCGCTCGGCAGTAGCCTGTCCGTCCCCGCGACTGCGGAAATCATTCTAGAAGGGCATCTCTTGCCCAGCAATGATCCGCGAGCGCTGCGTCCCACCGTGCCAGAGGGCGTCAATCCGCCTCCCTCCTCGGCTTACGAAATGGCGCTCGAAGGTCCCTATGGCGACCACACCGGTTATTACAACGAACAAGACTGGTTTCCCGTCTTTACCGTCGATCGCATCACCATGCGACGCAATCCGATTTATCACTCCACCTATACCGGCAAGCCGCCTGATGAGCCTGCCGTTCTCGGCGTCGCGCTCAACGAAGTCTTTGTTCCTATCTTGCGTCGCCAACTCCCCGAGATCGTCGATTTTTATCTGCCGCCCGAGGGTTGCAGCTATCGACTCGCTGTGGTGTCGATTCGCAAACAATATCCGGGACACGCCAAGCGCGTCATGTTTGGGTTGTGGAGTTTGCTCAGGCAATTCATGTATACCAAGTTCATCGTGGTAGTCGATCAAGACATCAATCCGCGCGACTGGAAAGAAGTCGTTTGGGCCATGACGACGCGCATGGATCCCGTCAGAGATACCTTGCTGGTTGAAAACACACCCATCGACTATCTGGACTTTGCCTCTCCGGTTTCAGGACTGGGCGGAAAGATGGGAATGGACGCGACCAATAAATGGCCAGGTGAAACGCAACGTGAATGGGGCCAACCGATTGCCATGGATGCCAAGACCAAGGCGCATGTCGATGCGATTTGGGGGTCTCTGGGTCTTTAATGCTTTAGATTTTCAACGCGCGTGGCTGCGACGACCCAGTAATAGCCACAGAAAAAATGGCCCTCCTACAAGACTCGTGATCACGCCCACCGGCAGCTCGGCGGGCATCACGACGATGCGTGCCAACCCATCGGCAAGCAGCAAGGCAGCGGCGCCACTGATCCATGACATCGGCAACAACAAGCGATGATCGGCGCCGAGCCACAAACGTACTACGTGAGGCATCACAAGCCCGATAAACGCAATACCGCCCGTGACAGCCACCAACGGTCCGACCAAGAGACAAATGGTGACAATGAGTTCGAGACGCACACGCTTTAAATCAAAGCCGAGGTGCTGCGCCTCTCGTTCTCCCAGCAACAGCGCATTCAACACACGCCAACGCAGCACGAGCCAAAGCGACAGCAACATGGACCAAGGTAACAACCAAACCAAACTCGACCAACTTGCACGCGTCAAGCTCCCTAGCGACCAGAAGGCAAAGCTACGAAATTGCGTATCCGACGCAAAGGTGATGAGTAAACTCACTAAACTCAGCGCAAACGCATTGATCGCGATCCCCGCAAGCAGCAAACCGGCCACGCCAGGCGTTCTACGTCCGACCAAATAGGCCGCAACCGTCGCAATGGTCGCTCCTGTAAAGCCTGCAAGGCCCGTCGCGAGCACACTCCCAAACCCAAACAACAGTGCAGTCACAGCACCTAACGATGCGCCTGCTGAAATACCGATCAGCGTCGGCTCTGCGAGAGGATTGCGAAACAGCGCCTGCATCACAGCACCGCTCAACGCAAGCGCCCCCCCCACAATGATGGCGAACAACACGCGCGGTAAACGTAACTCAAATAACACCGTCTGCAATATCGGATCGCCCGCTTCGCGCCCCGAGATGAGCGCAAAAAAATCAGACCATGACACATCCACGGCCCCCGTACGAAGCGAGAGCAAAGCCAGACAACACAATAGAAACATTCCGCCCGACAAGAGCGTGACTCGCCTACCAGCGATGCTTGTCGTCATCGCCATTAGCGAATCGATTTAACTTCAATCACGGAGCGCTGCCCAGACTGCATGATTTCTTGTTTCATCACGAGATTTAGACTTGGACAAAACCAGTCCGTCACTTGCGATTGAATGGGCGGCAAAGGAATCATCGCACCACGCAGCTGCACAAGCGTGGGATCTGTACCCCGTGAATACCGCACCGGCCAGCAAGATTGCTGACCTGCAGCGGTTTCAATACGCTGCAGCTCGCCAACCGTTTTTTCGCCCATCCGCACCGTCAGTGGTGTCGTGGGACCTTTACGCGGATCACCGATGGCTAAACGGAAGGACTGCGGCGCAAATCGTTGACCCGCCGCGCTGATCGGTGCACCATAACCAAACAGACTCAGCATCTGTATGTCAATGTCAGGATCACCTGGTTTTTTAACCTCGCCAGGCTTAGTCAGACTGGTTTTAACGCCCTCTATGCGCATCACATGATCCACATCAGTTTCGCCAGTCAACATACCTAGTAAAGCGTAATTCACCTGCCCCTTGATGAGCGCCTGGCACTGCTTGGCAGATGACTTTTGTACCTGACTGAAATTGAGTTTGGCGGAAACTTGGATGAGACCCGAACCGACGATTTCTATTTCGCCGCCATTATGGAAAAACTTCGCTTGGCACACATCAGCGACTGCCACCTTCATCACGCCTAGCAAGGCTAAGGTCGGCCAGAGATATTTCAACTTCATGGTGATCTCTCCCGATTACTTGGTGGTGAGCCAAGCAATCAATGCGTTTTCAAAAGAACGAGCATCGTGCGCACGCTCATGATTCACCATACTGACCACGACATAACGCTTGCCACTGGTCGACCAGACATAGCCTGCGACCGACCGCACATCGCGCAACGCGCCTGTTTTTAAATGCGCCAGCGACTTTGTCGCGGGATCACGCAAACGATAGCGCGTCGTCCCATCCACGCCCAAAATCGCAAGAGAAGACACAAACTCGGGCATGACCGGTGAGATCCACGCACGATTGAGCATGTGCGTCAGACTGTCTGCCGAGACCACACCATTTCTTGAAAGTCCTGAGCCGTTATCCAGCACCATACCCGTCATCGGCAAGCCTTGTCGAGCGAGTACCTCTTGCGCAACCTGCACACTACCCGTCACTGTCGCGGGTTTACGTCCGGCCTCAGCAC
>JBILJA010000124.1:0-6753 GCA_044368775.1 Burkholderiaceae bacterium | reverse complement strand
CGGCTGCGCTTCGGGTCAATGGTCCGAGATGATCATTCGTATGGCTAAGAGGCATGGCGCCTGTCGTATCGACCAGCCCCCAGGTGGGCTTGAGACCAGTGAGTCCGCAAAGCGATGCAGGAATGCGGATCGAGCCGCCAGTGTCGCTGCCAATCGCACCAAAGGTGGCGCGACATGCCACAGTGACAGCCGAGCCGCTTGATGAACCGCCAGGCACTCGGTCGAGTGCCCAGGGGTTGCGGCAAGGACCATATTCCGTATTGAGACCAGAAGGATCGAAAGCAAACTCGGTCATATGTAATCTTGCGGTGTCGATCGAGCCTTGCTGATAGAGTTGTGTCACGACGGGTGCCGTGCCCTCGAACGCATAAGGTCGTGGCTCGCGAGGTTTGATGCCGCATCCTGCATTCACCCCGGCCTTGTAGAGTAAATCCTTGTGCGCAAGGGGGACGCCATGCAATCGCCCCCGGTTATTGGACGTGACGGCCAATTGATCTTTTTCTTTGGCTTGAGCGAGCGCTTGCTCAGAAGTGATTTCTACACATGCGTTCGTCGCGGATTGTATTTCTGCGAGGCGAGCTAGGGCGATCGTGGTGAGTTCGAGAGAGGATATTTCTTTTCTTTCCAAAGCGCCGGCAATTAAATTCATATCGGCTTCGAGAGGGTTTGCCGGCACTTCACCTAATCTCGGCGAGGGCCCGTAGTGAAAAAATCCACTTGAATCAAAAGATGCACTGGCATGTTTCACTAAGGTTGGCAGGAAATCGTTTGGCGTAGCATTAAACGCAAGTGAAGAGGCGTGAGGTTTGATTTGTTCATTCCATTTTTCATAGGAAATCCCCATTCTTTTGAGCTGTTCCGGACCTAAATCCTCTAAGTGCCAAGTTTGTGTGGCAAGCTTGATCAGTGCGTTCCATTGCTCAGTCATTTCGAATGAATCCTTACATACGGTGTCGAAATTGAAAATTAGGACTGTTCTTCGATGAACGCCTCTTGTCTCTTTTTACGTAATCCTGGCAAGGTCATTAGCAGAAAGGAGCCAAGCGTAAAGAGTAGGATGCCTAAACTAATCGGACGCGTAAAAAATACCGTTGGATCTCCAAAGGACATGGTCATGGCGCGCCTGAGATTTTCTTCCATCATGGGTCCCAATACAAAGCCCAGAATCAATGGTGCAGGTTCAAATCCAGCTTTGATTAGAAAGTATCCAAGCACACCAAAAATAACCATTAATAGGACATCCGTATTGTTATTCGCAAGGCTATACGCACCGACAGCACACAACAACAAGATTACTGGGTAGAGATAGTGGTGAGGTGCTTTCAAGAGTTTGATCCAGATCCCCACCAACGGTAGGTTAATAATCAGAAGCATCAGATTGCCTACCCACATGCTCGCAATCAGTCCCCAGAACAGTGCGGGCTGCTCTTTAATGACCATCGGTCCAGGCTGAATACCTTGCACAATTAATGCCCCAATTAAAAGCGCCATGACTGAGTTTGTGGGAATCCCTAGGGTAAGTAGAGGAATAAAGGACGTTTGCGCTGCGGAGTTATTCGCGGACTCCGGACCTGCAACGCCGGCAATCGCACCTTTACCAAAGCGCTCGGGATATTTGCTTACCTTTTTTTCCATTGCATACGATGCGAAGGATGCAAGTGTAGGGCCCGCGCCCGGAAGAATACCTAAAAAAGCCCCTAATGCTGAGCCCCTGCAAATTGGCCCAACGGACTCTTTCATTTGCTGTTTACTGGGAATGAGCGAGTCAACATGCGCGACTTCCGTGTCACCGTCGCGATGCCTCTCTTCGAGATTTCTAATGATTTCGGCCACACCAAACAAACCCATCGCGACGGTGACAAAACCGATCCCGTCCATCAGGTCGCGAATGCCGAAGTTAAAACGCGTCACGCCGGTATTGATGTCGGTTCCAACAATCCCTAAGGCAAGGCCAATGAAGATCATGGTGACTGATTTTAAAACTGAGCCATGTGCAAGAATGACGGACATGAGCAGTCCTAACACCATCATTGAGAAATACTCGGCGGGTCCAAAGCTTAAGGCCACGCTAGTCAGTCCAGGACTCAACGCGGCTACGATCAGTGTTCCCACACTTCCTGCCACAAATGAACCGACTGCTACGATTGCTAAAGCGGGACCTGCTTGCCCTTTTCTCGCCATTTGATAGCCATCAAGAGCAGTGACGACGCTTGATGCTTCACCTGGAAGATTGACCAAAATGGCGGTTGTCGAACCGCCATAATTTGCTCCGTAGTAAATGCCGGCGAGCATGATGATCGAGCTTTCAACCGGAAGCCCGATCGTCAAAGGGAGCAACATTGCAATGGTGGCTGTCGGCCCAAGACCAGGGAGTACGCCAATCAATGTTCCTAGGAGTGCGCCAATAAAACAAGCAAGTAAGTTTGCCGGCACGGTTGCGACGGATAGTCCAAGGAGGAGATCATTGAAAAAATCGATCATATCTTTCAGTCAAGTGTCGGCCAAAGAGGAAATGGCAATCCGAGAGCATAGACAAACAATAAACTCGCCAAAAGAACCGTGATCGCGGTGAACAAAATGGCCTGGCGCCAATTTAGTTTGTCCTGAGCTTTGATCGCGATTAGCATGAGCGCGCTCGAGGCCAAGACAAAGCCCAACATGTCGATGAAGGCCCAAAATGCCATGAGCGCAAGCGAAATAGTGATGATGGGCCGCCAAAGTGGACGGCCAAACTCGATATTTGAGCCTCTTATTCCTTTGCCTGCGATGATAAGCCCAAGCAAGGTAATGCAAGAAAAGACGAGCAAGGGAAAATATCCGGGCCCCATGCTAATCGCACTGCCCAAGCGCATGTCAAGCGAAAACCAGACACCTAGCGCACCGAACAGTGCAATCAGCAACCCGGCCCAGATATCCGTTCTGGGTCGAGAAGCTAATTTCATATCTAGTTATTGCAGTTCGAGTTTGCTCTTGCGGATGACGTCGCCCCATTTGGCGAGTTCTTTATTGACGAACTCTGCTGCTTGTTGGCGAGTGCCTGGCATTGTGACAGCGCCACGTCCGTCGAAAAACTCTTTAACATCGGATTCATTCAAAATCTTATCTAGATTTTTATTTAACGAATCTGCAATGGGTGCTGGCAAATTGGCGGGGCCAAAAAGAGCGAACCATGCGGATACTTCAAACTGACCTAGGTTGAAGGGAGCGCCGACTTCTTTGACTGTAGGTACGTTCGGCAGTTGGGGTGATCGCTTATCGCCCGTGACCGCAATGGCTCGTAATGCACCACTTTTGATTGAGGGCATTGAAGAGGGCAGATCGTCGAACATGACATTTGCCTGATTCGCAATCATAGCTGTCACGGCCGGGCCACTACCCTGGAACGGTACATGAACAACTTTGACACCGACTTGTTCGTTATACATTTCACCAGCAAGATGAATTGTCGTCCCGACACCAGAAGAAGCGTAGGTCATTTTCCCAGAGTTCTTCTTCGAAAACTCGACGAGATCTTTGAGTGAATTGATGGATGATTTGGGATTAACCACAATCACTTGTGGGCTAGAAGCGATTAATCCTAGAGGCGTGAAGTCTTTAACGGGATCGTACTCAAGTTTTTTATACAGGTTGGGTGCTACACCATGTGAGGACACTTGACCGAGGAATAAGGTGTATCCATCAGGTTTCGCTCTAGCAGCAAGCGACGTGCCGAGTGTGCCTCCAGCGCCGGGACGATTTTCTACGATGAAGGGTTGCTTGTAGATTTCCTGAAACTTTTGAGCGAGCTTGCGCGCCACGACATCAGTGGCTCCACCTGGCGCAAAAGAAACGATGATTTTGACAGGCTTATCAGGATATTGCTGTGCAACAACCGGTGTCGAGGTGAGTGCAGCCGTGACAGAAAGGGACAGAATGGATAGTGCGACTAAGGTGCGGCGTTTCATGTTGAGTCTCCTATAATTATTTTGTGTAAATACTTCCAAGATTAATACTACATCCCCATTCGCCACTGTCAATACAAAAATAGATTGTTCATATAGTGGTAATGAAAATTAAGCGCAACTTACAATCAAATTATTCATTTCAAGCTCAGCCATATCCGTCATCTTGAGCAGATTGTCTGCTAAGTCTGATAGCTCGGTCGCACTGAGTGGGGAGTCCTCTTTCATATTGACGATGTCGGTGTACATCTGAACAAGCTCTTCGAGAATGTCCAGACTGTCACTGATATCTTCATCAAGCTCCAAATTTTCTTGGTCTTGAAAAAAACCGGTTAGAAATGCATCGAGCTCTTCGCCATGTAACTGCGCGTGGGCTTTCAGTTCGCTTAAAGATGTCGCTTTGTCTAAAGCGGTCAGGCTGAAAGGCAACTCTGCATCTTCTTTGCCATGTGCCGCGAGCAAGCCCCAAAAATCTTCAAGAAAAGTTTTGGTGACTTCGTCGAGCTTTTCTTGAGACGCAAGCTCTGGAAACTCGCCATCCCATAATGCGTTCAATTCAAAGACCGGATCGACGACATAAGGGCTTGCGATCGCCCCCATGAACGAGGCCCGGACTTCATGAAACTGATAAGGACACTGATACTCGCTCAGCAGCGACTGAACGTGTTGATGAATAGAATCTGCTGAGCGTTGCATCGTGCGTGTCCTAGTAACCCACGGCTTCGCCATCACGGCGATGATCTGAGCCTGCGACATAGGCGTAAGGAGCCTGGTCGCCGTCGCCCGCGAGGCGCGAGATCAATTGGGCGCTACCGAAGTCAAGGCTGTCAGCAGGGGCGACGATAGGCTTGTGACCCATCGCACGCAACGCATCGACGACGGCAGGACTCACCGCGGCCTCGACAGTCAGATCGCCCGCATCGTTGATGCGCCAACGTGGCGCGTCCGAGCAGGCCTGTGGGTTGTAGCCCTCAGAGATGTGGCGCAACACCATTTGCATATGACCCTGTGCCTGCATGTTGCCACCCATCACGCCAAACGCCATGGAGGGCTTGCCATCACGCGTGATGAACGCGGGGATGATCGTATGCATCGGACGCTTGCCGCCGCCGACCAAGTTTGGATGTCCAGGGGTGGTGACAAAGCCCCAGCCACGGTTTTGCAACGCGATACCGGTTTTGGGTACGACGACGCCAGAACCAAAACCTTTGAAGTTTGATTGAATGTAAGACACCATGCGGCCTTCGGCGTCCGAGGTGCAGAGATAGATCGTACCGCCCGAGGGAGGCTGACCCGGTCCATAGGTGCCAGCCTTTTTAGGGTCGATCAGTTTGGCGCGCTCTTTGGCATAGGACTTGCTGAGCAAATCTTTAGCGGTGACTTTCATGAAGTCAGGATCAGCAACGTGCTCGAACAAGTCGGCAAAGGCCGCACGCATACATTCGATTTCGAGGTGCATGCGCTCGGCTGAGCCGGGCTTGGTTTGTGCGTAGGGCAGGTGTTCAATGAGGTTGAGCGCGAGCAGTGCGGTCAGACCCTGGCCGTTTGGTGGAATCTCGTGAACGTCCACGCCCTGATAGTTGGTCGAGACGGTACCGACCCAATCACAGCGATGCGCGGCCAAATCGGCCTCGTTGAGCGCCGCACCGTTTTCACGGGCGAAGTCAGCGATCATTTTTGCTAAGCGGCCACGGTAGAACGACTCGCCTTTCGTGCGCGCGATATCTTCAAGCGTATCGGCTTGATCGGCGAATTTCCAGATTTCCCCCGCGGCTGGGGTACGGCCGTCTTTCATGAAGGCCTCTTTAAAGCCAGGCTGGACATGCAGCTCTGCAGCCTGATCTTTCCATTGACGTGCAATCACGGGGCTCACGGGGAAACCTTCGCGCGCATGACGGATGGCGTCTTTGAATAAATCTTCGAAGGGAAGATTGCCGAATTTGTTTGATAACTCAACCCACTGCGACACGACGCCAGGAACAGTGACGGACTCCCAGCCGCGATGGGGCATGGTGGCCATGCCCTTGAAGCGCTCGGGTGACCAGGCAGCAGGCGCGCGGCCAGATGCGTTGAGACCGTGGAGTGCTTTGCCATCCCAGATAATCGCAAAGCCGTCACCGCCAATACCGTTCATCGTGGGTTCGACCACCGTCAGCGTGATCGCTGCGGCGAGTGCGGCATCAATGGCGTTGCCTCCGCGGGCAAATGCAGCGGCACCTGCTTGCGAGGCGAGGGGTTGCGACGTGGAGACGAGGTTGCGAGCGAGGACAGGTTGACGACCGGATTGGAAGGGCAGTTGCCAGTTCATGAGACGAGTGATTCCAAAAAAGAGAGATAGAGGAAATTATAAAGGGGCGCTCGAGGCGCCCCTTTGCTTGCAACCGCCTGAGTTAGGCAGTTTCGTGCAATGCTTTTCTGACAGTCGAGAAGATCTCTTCGATCTGACCTTCGCTGACGATCAGTGGTGGAGAGAAGGCCATGATATCGCCTGTGAAGCGCGCCAACACACCTTTTTCCATACACTTGAGGAAGACGTCGTACGCACGTGCGCCCGGTGCACCATCACGCGACGCCAACTCAACCGCACCCATCAGACCGAGGTTACGAATGTCTTTGACATGAGGCTCGCCGCGCAGCGCGTGGATTTCTTTTTCAAACTTCGGTGCAAGTGCCAAAGAGCGATCGAACAGTTTTTCACGACGGTAGATTTCCTGAGTCGCCAAACACGCTGCAGCGGCAGCGGGGTGGGCAGAATAGGTATAGCCGTGGAAAAACTCAATCGCTGCGCCGGGACCGCCGTTGACGATTGCGT
>JBILJA010000123.1:0-6837 GCA_044368775.1 Burkholderiaceae bacterium | reverse complement strand
CGACGAGTCGGTCTGCATTGGCCCGCCAGCTTCGCGCGATAGCTATTTGAATATGCCGGCCATCATTGCGGCCGCTGAGGTCACCGATGCCGAAGCCATCCACCCAGGTTATGGTTTTTTGTCCGAAAACGCCGACTTCGCCGATCGGGTAGAAAAGAGCGGTTTTGTGTTCATCGGCCCGAGGCCTGAGTCGATTCGTCTGATGGGCGACAAGGTGAGCGCCAAACAAGCCATGATCGAGGCCGGTGTGCCCGTGGTGCCTGGCTCGGCGGGCGCATTGCCTGATGACCCAAACGAGATTTTGCGTACGGCCCGAGAGGTCGGTTATCCCGTCATTATCAAAGCGGCAGGCGGTGGTGGTGGACGAGGCATGCGCGTCGTGCACACCGAGGCGGCTTTGCTCAATGCGGTCACCATGACCAAATCTGAAGCCGGTGCGGCGTTTAATAATCCTGAGGTTTATCTCGAAAAGTTTCTTGAAAACCCACGTCACATTGAAATCCAGGTGTTGGCGGATGGTGGAAAAAACGCTGTATGGCTTGGTGAGCGTGACTGCTCGATGCAACGTCGTCATCAGAAAGTGATCGAAGAAGCGCCTGCTCCCGGGATCGATCGCAAACTGATTGAAAAGATCGGCGAGCGTTGTGCCGAGGCCTGCCGCAAGATCGAATATCGCGGCGCCGGTACCTTTGAGTTTCTGTTTGAGAATGGCGAGTTCTATTTCATCGAAATGAACACGCGCATTCAGGTTGAGCATCCTGTGACGGAGCTCATCACGGGCATTGATCTGGTGCAGCAGCAGATTCGTGTCGCTGCGGGAGAAAAATTCCTGCTACGTCAAAAGGATATTACGTTCCGCGGTCATGCTGTGGAATGTCGTATCAACGCCGAAGATCCTTTTACCTTTATGCCGAGCCCTGGCCGCATCACCAACTGGCACACGCCAGGCGGACCCGGTGTGCGCATCGATTCGCATGCGTTTAATGGCTACTTTGTGCCACCGAATTACGACTCGATGATCGGCAAGGTGATCACCTATGGCGAAACACGAGCCCAAGCAGTGGCGCGTATGTCGATCGCATTGTCAGAGATGGTTGTCGAAGGAATTAAAACCAATATTCCTCTACACCGTGAGTTGATGGCCGATGCAAAGTTTGTCGAGGGAGGCACCAGTATTCACTACCTCGAACACAAGCTCGCTTCTCGCGCCACTTAACAACGTTGATGGCACGTAACGGAAAACACGATGCGTGAACTGGTTCTTTTGTGCCCTGGCTCTCTTGCAGAGCCCCTCTCCGATGGCCTGCTGGAGTCGGGAGCCTTGTCTGTGTCTGTCGAAGACGCAGACCTGGATACTGACGAGGAGCAGCCGCTTTTTGGAGAGCCTGGCAGCGAACCCAATACGCAAGCTTGGGCGCGTAATCGTCTCGTGGTCTTGTTGGCGGACGGTACGGATCCAGAACAATTATTGGCCAGTGCCCGCCAGGATCTGGATACAGAGACCGATCTGCCATGGCATTTACGTCAGGTTCCCGATGCGGATTGGGTGCGACTGACGCAGTCACAGTTTGGACCCATCTCGGTGGGAGAGCGCATTTTGATCGTACCGAGTTGGCATGCAGAGCAGATGCCTCAGACGCCTGAGGCCGGACATATCGCGATCCAATTGGATCCAGGCTTGGCTTTTGGCACGGGCAGCCATCCTACAACGCATCTTTGTCTTGAATGGTTGGCCGAGGAGTTAGAGACCGGTTCAACATTATTGGATTATGGTTGTGGTTCAGGGATTTTAGCGATTGCCGCCAAAATGCTGGGTGCCTCAAGTGTGACGGGTGTCGACATAGACGAACAAGCCGTTCAAGCGACGGCAGACAATGCCGTGGCCAATCATACCGAGGTCAATGCGCAGCTGCCCGATGGTTTAGTGGAGGGTTTGTTTGATGTGGTCGTCGCGAATATTCTTTCCAATCCCCTAAAGGTTTTAGCGCCGATGCTTTCGACGCGTGTGCGTTCGGGAGGTTATTTGGTGCTATCGGGCGTGCTTGAGCGGCAGGCCTTGGAAGTCGCGCAGGCGTATGCCCCTTGGCTACTAATGAGCGTCTGGCAAGCCCGCGATGGCTGGGTTTGTTTAGCTGGTCGCAAACCCTGAGGTGTTCGCATGAGTCTAATCACGCGTTGCCCAAAATGCCACAGCGACTTCGTTGTCAAACTAGAACAGCTGCAAGCGCTGGATGGCTTAGTGCGCTGCGGGACCTGCTCGCATATTTTTGATGGCTTTGCGACGCTAGAAAGCCCGCTCCCCACGTTAACGCAACGTCCAAGCGTTAACCCAGTTCGGTTTTCGACTCCAGCAGCGATGAACGCGCCTGCAGTGTCCATAGCCTCGACTGCAGAGCCCGTAGTATTGCGGCATCGTGCTGAACGAAGCGAGCCCTTGGAGCGTAGAGAGCAAGAGGTCCCTGAACCCGCAGTATTCACGACGCGCGCGGATACCGAATCCTCGAATATGTTTTCTTTTTCGGCCAAGTCAGCAGAGCATATTGCAGAATCCGCTGGGACAATTCTAGGCGAGTCCCGACTTCGTGGCGAAGGCCCTTCGGTGGGGAGGACGCAACCTGAGTTTTTAGTCGATGAAGTCGATACGCCGAGACTGAAGATGCTGCTGTGGAGTTTGGCGAGCGTGCTTGCGCTTGGGTTGCTCGTGATTCAGCTTGCTTATGTTTATCGCAACGATATTGCGACACAGATCCCTTCACTTCGCCCCGCTGTCGATGCGATGTGCGCAAAACTCGGCTGCGAAGTGAGCCTGCGTCGATATATCGAGCGGATTTCAGTGTCCGTGATTGCTTTTGAGCGTCAGGCGTCTCCAACCCAAGAGGGTAAGCCAGTCGAGATGTCCTTGAGATTTTCTTTGCGTAATCGCTTGAATCAAGCGCAACCATGGCCTGGCCTAACTCTTGAGCTGACGGATGCATCTGGTACGGTTGTATTACGTAAACGCATGAGTCCCAACGATTATCTCCCCACCCAATTGGCTGATAAGCCTTTCGCTGCGAATCAAGAAGTCAGTTTGATTTTGCCCGTTGCTGTGACAGGTTTGCAGATTAACGGCTACACGCTTAAACCATTTTTTCCTTGAGGCATACAACATGACAGCCCCAGTTTTAATTTGTGGTTCAGTCGCTTTCGATACGATCGCAGTCTTCGAAGGACAGTTCAAAGACCACATCTTGCCCGATCGTATTCATGCGTTGAGCGTGTCCTTTTTAGTCCCTCGTATGCGCCGTGAGTTTGGCGGTTGCGCAGGCAATATCGCTTACAACTTGAAACTTTTAGGTGGGCATCCGATTCCCGTTGCCACGGTGGGCGAAGACGCGTCAGATTATGTGCAGCGCTTTAAACAACTCGGTATCGAGGTCAAGATGATCCGTAGTCTGCCCGGGACCTTGACCGCGCAATGTTTCATTACGACGGACTTAGATGACAATCAGATCACGGCCTTTCATCCAGGCGCCATGGATCGTTCTTCGGAAAATGATTTAACCGGTCACCAGGCCGCTTGGGCGATTGTGGCGCCTGATTCAAAAGCCGGCATGATGGCGAATGCCAAGCGCTTACATGCCCAAGGGACCCCGTTTATTTTTGATCTGGGTCAGGCGATGCCTCTTTTCGATGGGGATGACATCATGAGCATGCTGAGCTTGGCGCAAGCGCTTACTGTCAATGATTATGAAGCAAGCGTTGTGGAGCAACGCACTGGCCAGACAATCGCGGCACTCGCTAAAAACTTACGGGCGATCGTTGTGACACGTGGCGCAATGGGTGCGACGCTTTATACTGAAGGTCAAGAGCACCATATCGATCCAGTCAAGCCTCAAGGGCTTGTCGATCCAACGGGTTGCGGTGATGCGCACCGAGCAGGTTTGTTATATGGTTTGACACAGGGCTGGAGTTGGTCAGATGCCTGTAAACTTGGAAATCTGATGGGATCGATCAAAATCGCTTCGCGTGGTCCACAAAACCACGCACCAAGTCGAGCGGAGATTGACACCATGCTCAGCAGCTATTTCAATTTACGACTACCTGCTTGAGCGTGCTTGAAAGGAATCTTGTGATGAATGAAAAATATTCTATCCGCTCCATGACTGGCTTTCGTCTAGCCTTGGGTGCGCTTGCGTTGTCCGGTGTTGTTTTGGTGACAGGTTGCGCCAAACCTTCAGCCTCTGCGAATGTTTACAACTATAACCAGACGCAGCGTGATCAGATCGTCAGAAATGGTACGGTGATTAACGTACGTCCCATTACGATTCAGAGTGATCAGACATCGGGTGGAGGGGCGATTGCCGGTGGGGCTGTGGGCGGCGTGGCTGGAAGCGCTGTTGGCGGCGGAACAGGGCGGACCTTGGCGATTATTGGTGGCGCGCTCTTGGGCGCGCTTGCGGGCAATGCTGTTGAAGACCGGATGGGAAGGAAAGAGGGTCTGGAGATCACAGTCCGTTTGGATAATGGTGAAACTCGGGTGATTGCGCAGGAAGCAGACCTGCCAATTATGATGAATCAACGCGTTCAGGTGGTAAGCGGCGCAGGACCGACGCGTGTGGTCCCGCTTACAGGCAGCTAAAGCCTCGCTATAGGATGAATAGCGGGAAGAGTTGATACGTGATGCGGTTGAGCACCATGATGGCGATTTGCGCTAAAACCAATAACACCAAAGGTGATAAGTCTAAACCACCTAGTTTGGGCATAATGCGACGGATCGGTTCGAGTAAAGGCGCGGTCAGTGTCCGCAAGACGGGCATGACAGTCGCCATGGGATTGACCCATGAAAGCACAGCTTGAATCAAGGTAAGCCAGACTATTAGATTGAGCGCCCAACGCCCAACCGTCGCAAAGCCTGCACCAATGACGCCCGGGATCAGCTTGACCGGCAGCATGCTGGCTGTGGACACAAACCATAACAAAATCAGATAAACGATCGCCGCTAGGAGCGCGCCTAGCAGGCTTGCCCAGTCGGTGCCTCCGTTTGTGGGCACCACTCGACGCAAAGGCGTGACGAGCCAGTTCGTGGCTTGGTGAATGGCTTGTGAGATCGGATTAAAGGGGTGGAGCTTGACGGCCTGTAACCACGCGCGTGCCAAAAGCACTGCGCCAATCAGTGTAAAGCCGATATCAAGTAGGAAGCGGAGGATTTCGCCAATCATAAGAGAGTCTGTCCCGAGTGGAGAAACAAGAATGACATTGTCGCATGCGAGTGCAAACTCTTGTGTAGACGAGTTTGTTTACGGGATAAAAAAACCGCCTGGCGAACCAGGCGGTTAGGTCTAGCAAACCTCAGCTAAAAGCTCAGGGACGGCCGCCCGTAGGAAAAGGCCAAGACGCTGCAGGATTCAGGGCTGTTTTTGCACCTGGAGCTGCGGCTGTCGAGGGGGCAGCGGCTGCCGGCTTTTTAGCGGGAGCTTTATTAACTATTTTTTTTTTGCAGCTACTTTTTTCGCAGCTGGCTTTTTAGCAACAGCCTTTTTGGCGGCAGGCTTTTTGGCTGCTGCTTTCTTGGCTGCTGGCTTCTTAGCTGCTACTTTCTTGACTGCTTTTTTGGCAGCAGGCTTTTTGGCAGCGACTTTTTTAGCTGCTGGCTTTTTGGCCGCGGCTTTTTTCGCTACTTTCTTGACTGCTTTCTTTGCTGCAGGCTTCTTAGCAGCGACTTTCTTTGCTGCTGGCTTCTTTGCAACGACTTTCTTAGCGGCAGCTGCGGGCTTCTTAGCGGCTGCTTTCTTTACTGCTTTTTTTGCTGCTTTTTTGGCTGTTGCCATGGTAATACTCCTTAGTTCAGGGTCCCAAACATTAAAACCCGTGCTTGACTCCGCCCACCATGGGAGGATGTGTCGCCCGAGTTATTCATCGTCACAAGCCGCTACCAACCATCGATAGCATGTGATTTGTGCTGATGAATCCGGCACAGCCATTTGAACTGCCTCCCATTAGGACGCGAAGCAATTCAAATGGCACCAGTTGGCGGGGTGAGCCGTCGACTGGCAAGTACAAAGTGAGATTGAAACTCTGACTAGAGACTTATTCCCAATTGGCTTATTCCCAATTGAGGGCGCCTCCAGTCTGATATTCAATCACACGTGTTTCAAAGAAATTGCGTTCTTTCTTTAGGTCAATCATTTCTGCCATCCAAGGGAAGGGGTTTTCTTCTTGGGCGAACAGAGGTTCGATGCCGATCTGCTGGCAACGACGATTAGCAATAAAGCGCAGGTACGATTTGAACATGGGCGCATTCAGACCCAGCACGCCGCGTGGCATCGTGTCTTCGGCGTAGGCATATTCAAGGTCGACCGCTTTGGCGAACAGCGCGCGAATTTCTTCACGGAACGCTGGCGTCCAGAGTTGTGGATTTTCGAGCTTGATGGTGTTGATCAGGTCAATGCCGAAATTGCAGTGCATGGACTCATCGCGCAGGATGTACATGTACTGCTCGGCGGCACCCGTCATCTTGTTTTGGCGACCCAGCGCAAGAATCTGGGTAAAACCAACATAAAAGAACAGGCCTTCCATCAGGCAGGCAAACACAATCAGGGACTTCAACAGCGTCTGATCCGTTTCGAGTGTGCCGGTTTTGAAGTTCGGGTCTGCGATCGCGTCAATGAAAGGGATCAGGAACTGATCTTTGGCGCGAATCGAAGGCACTTCGTTGTATGCGTTGAAAATTTCGGATTCGTCGAGGTCCAAGCTCTCAACGATGTACTGATAGGCGTGCGTATGGATGGCCTCTTCGAAAGCCTGACGCAACAAGAACTGGCGACATTCGGGCGCGGTAATGTGGCGGTAAGTGCC
>JBILJA010000121.1:0-6951 GCA_044368775.1 Burkholderiaceae bacterium | reverse complement strand
GTGCAGCCGATCTTTTATAGGGAACATCACTTTGATTGCTTTGGACCTTGAGCAAACGCTGCTCCTTTATTTCTAAAAGCTGTTCTGAGAGTTCAGGCTTCGACCGCTCTGGAAGAACATTTTTTTTCGTACTTTTTATAAAACTGAGGTAACTACTCTCTCCTAGCAACGCTAATGAATGTGCCCGGAGTTGACCGGAATACTGAATAGCAAACATTAATGTCATAAGAATCAAGAGAATGAATAGCGCTTCGAACATGGCTTGTCCGACCTGGAGATTGTGTTGTCGATACATCATGGTGAAGTGAGATTCGGGATCAGTGTGGCACGCCAATAGGGGTCGAAAAGGCTGGGTGATGCGAGCTGTGTTGGATCATTAAAAAAGGCATGTGCCGTGGCGAGGGCACTGATCACCGAATGCTTGTCGAGTCTCTGCGAAACCTTTAGAGCGATACGCACGGGTTGATCATCGCGCCCCTTTGTCAGCGCGGCATAATTCCCCAAGCCTTTGGATGCCCACTTGATTTCGGAATTTCGTCCAAAAAGCTGTGTCAGTGATGTGCCTCTGCGTTGCGTTTTAGCCCAACGCCAAAAAACCTGACGTGAGAAATCCGGTAATTCAATACCTGCCATCTCAAGGTTCTGTTGAGATCCATGGGTGGAAAGCGCGGCCCAACCCATCGGATACTCTCGGTGATAGCAGCCTACTATTTTGTTATAGCGCAAGGCATGAAAGGATAATGACTCCTCAGAATGCCATTGCCCATCGCGACCTAAGCGCAAATGACCTTGTCGCCGCAGCTCGTGTCGTTTGAGTGGGCAGCGTGGATTGATGATCCATACATTGCGTTGCGTATGCTTTCTCTCGGATAAGAATTCGTACTGTTCCACGAGTGTCGATAAAAAATCTCTCCAAATAGGCGTGTTGGCGGAGTGCTGGACAACGAGCCCTTGAGAGTCATCTACAGTCAGGTCAACACTCAAGCCTAGCTGCTTGAGTGTCTCTCCCCTCATCGCCCCTCCACTATGTCCGACATTGGCAATCAACACTTGATGAATCGCTTGTTCGCGTTGACGTTCAAAATCTTTTATTTGTCTCTGTCTAACCTGCGCAATGACTTGATGCACGTGTCGCTCATGGCGTAAAAATGCATCTCTAAAGGTCTGCATTGAATCTAAGTCAGGAATCCCTCCTCTCAGCGCTGAGGTATAGGCCAATGCGTGCTGTGGACCAAAAAAAGCTCCGATCAGGCTAGGCGGAGGATTTCGGATCCGTGCCTGATGGGCAAGCTTGGCGCGGTATTGTGTCGCGGTTGCCACGGCGATGATATGGGCCATGCCAAGCTGATGGGCAATGTGCGCGCGATTAAGGTAGGCATGCAGGTTGAGCGCGCGTGCCTGGATCAGTGCTGCGGTATAAGTCGCAGCATCCGTTGCGCGATTTAATGATGACTGATCATGCACACGCCGACCTAGCTCCAGCATCAAACTCCAGGCCAATACGCCCACACCGCACAACATCAAACCCATCAACATGACTTGCCCTGTCTGTCGGCTATTGCGCGACATTAGCGCTTGGCTGCACCGGCGTTGCCAGTGAAGCTTTTTAGCGACTTTGCTTTCGCTTGATCTTTTGCCCCTTGCGATGCACTTTTGGCGCTACGGGTTTGTTGGGTGCCGTCTTCGCCCGCGAGTTCTCTCGCAACGGCTGCAGTCTGTGAGCGCAGTACCTGTCCGAGATATTGATACACCGCAATCGCCGCTACGGCAACGAGCGCCACAATAATGATGTACTCGGTCATTCCCTGACCACGTTGACGTTCGAGCGTATACCCAGATCGTTTTGATTGTTTGCTTGTTGCTTGCACACCAGCCTCTCATTGAAAGTAAGAGGCGTAGTGTGCAGAGTGCGATGCATTGACTCAATTCGCAACTTCCACAATGGCTCGATTAAGCTAGGTCATTGACCTAGCTTAGAACTACCATCCGTAAAATCGCGGCCAAGTCTGGATATTTTGTTGGGCTGTTAGCACCTGATACTCAGGAAATTGGGCGGCCGTCGCGCAAGCGTGATTAGGCAAAAGACGTAATTGAGTCCCCACCGGAAAGCGCGTCACAATCGAAAGGTCGGGCTCTTCACGACGGGAAATAATACCGTGCTCTTGATTAGCACCCGTCATCATATAGCCTGAAAGCGGCGTACCGTCAGCGGCGCACACCTGTCCATAACCGAAGTCCGTCGTTTGCTTTTGGGTACCTCGATCGCGACTCATAGCCATCCATCCTGCATCGACAATGACCCAGCCTTTTTCCTCTTGATGCCCAATGACCGTTGTCAAGACACTCAGTGCAATATCATCCGTCGCACAAACACCGACGTTATGCATCACTAAATCAAAAAATACATAGACGCCAGCGCGAACTTCGGTGACCCCCTCAAGTTGAGATGCCGACAAAGCCGTGGGTGTCGAACCCACACTGACGACTGGACATTGAAAGCCGGCCTCGCGTAAACGTTGTGACGCGCGAACACAACCGGCGCGTTCTTGCTCAGCCATTTGCTCAAGCGCTTCGGGCGTATTGAGGTCGTAGCTTGAACCAGCATGCGTCATCACGCCAAATAACTCCGTACCACCGACGGCAAGCGCTTGAGCGACGTCTAGAAGCTGAGGGCTGTCGGGTTTTATACCGGAGCGATGATCATCAGTATCAATTTCAATCATGACCTTGAACTGAATCTTGTTGGCGATACCAAAGGCAGAAATCGCCGCTGCGGACTGTACGCTATCGGTCAAAATTTTGAGGTCACAACCCTTGCGAAGCAAGGCAAGCGCCTGAGAAAACTTGTTGGCAGTAATGCCCACAGCATAGAGAATATCCGTGATCCCGGCGGCAAAAAACTGCTCTGCTTCTTTGAGCGTGGACACTGTAATCCCGCGAGCACCCGCTTTGATTTGCGCCTGAGTCACCTCGACGCATTTGGAGGTTTTAACGTGTGGTCGAAAACTGACGCCCAAACGATTCATACGCGTTTGCATACGGCTAATATTGCGTTCCATACGGGCAATATCAATTAAAGCAGCGGGTGTAGAGAGATCCGAGATTTTCATAAAGTATCTGTGCATTTGCAGAAAGGCTGTGAACCCGCTTATTCTATCCCTACGCGCTTCTAGCTGCATTCCCATAGGCGCCTCTTCTCTTTTTATTTCTGAATGCTCAATAAAATTGCCCCGCAGTTGCTCACCGCGCTGTTTAAGTCACTCGGTATTTTGCCTCTGACCCTCTTGCAAGTCATCGGGGTTTGCGCCGGATGGCTCGCTTGGATACTGCCCAGTCGCTATAAAGAGCGCGCCTGGGTCAACCTGCGCCAAGCTTTTCCCGAGGCCACTCGCGCTACACTTCGCTCAGTAATGCTTAGTAATGGACAGCTGGTATTTGAAATGCCGTTCTGGTGGACGCGTCGCAATCTCCCTTTTATCAATACCAAACTCCACTGCGACAACTGGGATCAATTTCGACTTGCACTAGCCAAGGGAAAAGGCGTCATCTTGCTTTCTCCACATGCGGGCTGTTTTGAATTACTTGGCCCCGTCTACAGTAGTCACTTCCCTTCGACGGTGTTGTTTAGACCCCCAAGAAAAGTGTGGTTGCAAGACTGGATTGTTGAGATGCGTTCGCGACCACAGCTCAAGATGGCGCCTGCCAATCAAACGGGGGTGCGCGCCCTCGTCAAAACACTGATGCGGGGCAACACTATCGGAATATTGCCCGATCAGGTCCCACCCGATGGTGAGGGCGTTTTGTCACCTTTTTTTGGGCGTCCCGCCTATACGATGACATTGGTTCAACGCCTGCAAAAACTGACAGGAGCCACGATTTTTATACTGGCGGCAAAACGCAATGGAATAGGCAAAGGGTATACGCTGCAATATAAGGAGCTGGTCGCTCCCCTACCCGATGATATCGAAGCTGCCGCGGGCGCAGTCAATGCGGAAATGGAAGAAATGATTCGCAAAATGCCTGAGCAGTATTTGTGGGGCTATAACCGCTACAAGCCGCCTAAGTCTAAAAAACTTCGTACTCACTGAATAAGACACTCAAAAGCGGTAGAGCCGTTCAATCCGCTCTACGCGCATGAGTACTGAGGACCTCGAGAGCCTGTCGGCCGGTTTTGTTATAGATCGAGGTTTGCACCACAGCCGTCATTCTTCCCTGATGGATGATTTTCGACTGCGCGTGAATAGCCTCGCCCTCGCCCGGACTGATGTAGGTTGCCGTCACAGCGGAGAGTATCCATTCCTCACCTAACGCTGCATTAGCCGTCACCATGCCAATAGCTAAGATGACGCCACCCTGAACATGTCCAACCCGATTGGCGATGTGAGGACCATTTAATACTTCACAAGTCGCGCCGCGCTCTTGCGGTTGGGGATGAAAATTTAAAAAGTGTGAAGCAAATTCTTCTCCCGTCCGATCGCAATGTTCGATACTGACCTTGACGCGCTCAAGGATCCACTTTTCATCGTTTGTGAGCGTTTGTAAGTCTAGTGGTGGATCAACAGGCGCTTTTTTTGCAACCCAAGGTAAAGCAGGCAGCGAGGCACCATTGGGCACGGGCAAGATCATGAATGCACCATAGCCCACCGCGATCAACGTGTTATCAGCTTTAATATGGGTCAAGCTCACCCCTTGACCACCCTTGACACCTTGTAAGTGGCATTGGGTATCCGTCACGGCCACCACACGCCCCACCGGTCTTGCTCCAGTGAACTGTAGACTCAAGGAAACAGTGGCCAATCTGGTCCGATCATTCAGCCCAAAACGTATGCCTGTCGCCAAGCCCATGTCAGCCAAAATAGCGATTAAGCCAAGGTGCACACCCTGAGCGTGATCGGTATTTTGGGGTTCTGGATCGATATGCACTTCAGAATGCTCTGAACTGCCTTTGTCGAAGACAAAATCAAAAAAGTTTCCGCAAAAATGAAAGCCAGGCGTACGTGTGAGTGCAATCGCCCGTTTGGCTTTTTTAAAAATGGGGTGATGATCTAAGTCGAGTGTCTTCATGCTTAAACCGTGCTTCGCCCCGTCAACGCCATGAGTCGCTGCTCAATGATGGCTTCGGCTTCATCGACAATACGTCGAACCAATACTGCACAAGTAGGGATATCATGAATCAGGCCTTGAACCATACCGACAGTCCAAATACCGCCTTCGATATTTCCCTCCTCGTAGACTTGTCGTCCTTTGGCACCCGCCACTTTAGGGCCGATCTCCTGAATGGTCGCACCCGCCTTTTCCATATCGATAATGCTTTGTGCCAGTTGAGTACGGGCAACGCGACTGCTATTGCGTAAGCTACGCAAAATTAGCGCCGTATCTGTCTCGGCATTATCGACAATCGCTTGCTTAATATTTAAATGAGCCGGGGACTCTTGGGTACACATGAAGCGGGTTCCCATATTGATGCCCTCTGCGCCAAGCGCCAAGGCCGCAACAAGACCTTTCCCATCACCGAATCCGCCAGAAGCAATCACAGGGATGCTGAGTTTTGCAACGGCTGAAGGGATCAAAATGAGACCGGGGATGTCTTCTTCACCTGTATGACCCGCGCACTCGAAGCCATCAATGCTCACCATATCCACACCGATTTGCTGGGCCTTGAGCGCGTGACGCGCAGTCGTACACTTGTGGATGACGGTAATGCCAGCGGCTTTGAGCGCGGGCATATGGGCAGAAGGATTATTGCCCGCGGTTTCAACAATTTTGACGCCGCAGTCAATAATGACATCCCGATAAGCCTCATAAGGGACAGGTTTGAGAGTCGGTAAAAATGTCAGATTCACGGCAAAAGGACGGTCTGTCATCGTACGTAAGCGCGCGATTTCATCTCGTAAGGCTTCGGGTGTTGGCTGGGTCAACGCCGTCAGCGTGCCTAGAGCCCCCGCATTGGAAACAGCGGCGACGAGCTCGGCCCGACCGATCCACTGCATGCCTCCCTGAATGATTGGATGTTCGATTCCAAGCTTTTTTGTTAGTGCTGTATGCAAGATTGCTCCCTTTTTTGCTTGACTTTAATTTGGACAAATCACCAGCTCGGCGGTAACCAGAATGGGATTCAAGCCTCTGGCAAGCCGCCCTTCGGAGATGCCACCTTTGTAATCCACCATGGCGACATCAAGCTCAGCAAGCGAGTCTCCCTGAGGTCCGCACACGATACGTCCTGAGCGAATCAACAACTCTGTGACAAAAGGCTCAACGGCGCTGCCGTCTTGAAACACTGCGCCCACAGTGCTGCCCACACCACCAAAAATTGTCGCACGTTCAATCTCGTGTCCACGACAAAAGTCCTCCAGGGCCGTACAGAAATCAATATTGGGCGCGAGCCTCAACGCATATGCAGTCTGATGCTGCGTCGCGGAGGTTTTCGGATGCGGCACTTGCGCACCGTCGACCAAGGGCATAAATAATGAAAAATGAGTCTCTGCATCGGGACAAACCGTGAAGACCGCCGTGTCAAGTGCAATGCCGCTCAGTTGGATAGGAGCCGCCACAATGATTTGATCGGGCAATAAATGGCCACAATGACGTCGACCGCTGGGTTCAATCCAGACGGCATGAGAGTGCAACCAGGGACGCCCCTCCTTAAGGCCGTAAGTGACGGTGGCAGCTTCAAGCGCGACCTGGCCCTCAACAAAAAAGGTGTCGCTAAAATAGACGGCATGCTCAGGAGTTTTTGAAAGAGCCGGCATTACGTAGCTAAATGAGTCGAACGCACCTCCATTTAACGTGAACGCACCACTTTTTACACCATGCAGCTCAGCCAGCTCGGTGACTGCGGATAATAAGGTTTGCCCAGTGGAGAGCGAACCTTGCAGAGAACGTGCAGAGCTAGGCACACAAAAAATACGCTGCGAATCGGGAATTCCGGGGTGGGCAATATGACGCATAGTG
>JBILJA010000119.1:0-6993 GCA_044368775.1 Burkholderiaceae bacterium | reverse complement strand
CTCCCGCATGGCGTGGTGGGAGAGCTCTATATCGCTGGGACGAACCTCGCCCGTGGATACCTCGGGCGCAGTGGCTTGACGGCGGAACGCTTTATCGCCTGTCCCTTCGCGACCAAGGGCGCGCGCATGTACCGCACAGGCGATCTGGCACGCCGACGCGAAGATGGCGCGATCGAGTACTTGGGACGCGCCGATGACCAAGTCAAGATCCGCGGCTATCGCATTGAGCTTGGCGAGATCCAGGCGTGCTTGCTGGCACAACACCCCTCGCTGGCTCAGGCCGAGGTCATCACGCGCAACATCCAAGGTGATCAGCGACTCGTCGCCTATCTGGTGGCGCGCCATGGTCAAGAGGCGGCGCAGACTGAAGTGCTGCGCAATGGCTTGCTGGCGTCCTTGCCTGAATACATGGTGCCCTCTTACTTTGTCTACGTGCCAGTTTTTCCTCTGAGCGCCAACGGCAAGCTCGATCGGCGCGCGCTGCCTGACCCAGAGATTGGACGTGTGTCAGAGACCTACCGCGCACCGCGTAATGATTCCGAAGACTTGCTTTGCAAGCTCTTTGCTGAAATCACGGGCGCTCAACAGGTCAGTATCGATGACGGGTTCTTTGCGCTAGGTGGTCATTCGCTATTGGCGATGCGCTTGCTTGCGCGCCTTCAGGCGGAAACTGGCAAAAAGCTCTCTCTTCGTACGCTTTTTGATTGTTTGACACCTGAACGACTTGCTCCGCATCTTGATGCCTCGGCGCAAGACCAAGGCCCTGTCCTTGTTGAAGGTATGGGTCGCATCGATACCAATACCGTCACCCTCTCCTATGGTCAAAGTCGCCTCTGGACCTTAGACCGTGTCGAGGGCCCCTCGGCCACCTACAACATGGCTGTCGCCATTGCGTTGGAGGGTGCGCTCGATATTGAAGCGCTGCGGGCGTCCTTGGTCGCGGTCATTGACCGACACCAGCCACTTCGTACTGTCTTGACAGAGGACGCTGACGGATCACCCATTGGCCGCTTGCTCAACGCTCCCTCCAAGGATGACGTCCTCAGCATTGTCGATTTTTCTCAAGCATTTCAACAAGACCCATTGGTTGCGCAACATCAACTTGACGCATGGGTCACTGAACAGGCTGCGTGTCCATTTGATCTTGAGCATGATCAGCCTTTTCGTGCATATCTTGCGGTCACACAACCTCAGCGAGCCGTGCTGACTCTGACCATGCACCACCATGCAGGCGACGGAATCTCGTCAAATATTATTGCCAAGGATCTCGAGTATGCGTACCTTGCCTATCGGTCCGGCAGCCACCCAAATTGGACCGCATTACCGGTTCAATACGCGGACTGGGCGATGTGGCAACAGCAAAGTTTGCAACCCGTCCTCGAAGCAAAAATTGAACGGGCGAAAAAACGTCTAGTCGATATCCCTGAAATGCTGACGCTACCCGTGGATCACCCACGCACAGCTCAGCGCGCCCATCGCGCAGGTTACCTTCCTGTCTGCATTCCAGCGAACACAGTCAAGCAACTCGAACAACTTGCGCACGATCAAGGCACGACACTGTTCACGTTGATGCTGGCTGCTTATGCCGCAATGCTGAGCAGACTGGCCGGTCAACAAGAAGTCGTCATCGGTGCGCCCGTCGCAGGCAGAAGTCAGCTTGAAACGGAAGAGCTGGTGGGATTGCTCGTCAATACTTTGGCGGTCCCTATTTCAACGTCAGGACTTTGCAGTGGCAATACCCTGATTCAACGGACGATTCAAGCTGTTGCTGCGGCTCTAGATGACCAAGACCTTCCTTTCGAAAAGCTCGTCGAAGGTCTGAATGTCAATCGGTCATTCATGCATACGCCGATCTTTCAGGCCATGCTTGCCTATCAAACTAATGCCGTTGCAGATTTTAAATTTAACAGTATCATCTCCAAGACATCACCGATTCATTTACCCACCGCAAAATTCGATTTGATTTTGTTTATTGGTCTAGATGAAGCCGGGAATTTAGCTGGAAATATTGAATACGATGCGGACCTTTTCGAATGCGACACGGTGACACGCTGGATTCGATATTTGCAAAACCTGACGACTTCTTTAGCATCGAACCCTGACAAAGAAATCAATGCACTTAGGCTCACAGATCGTCGTGAAAGAGATCAGCTGATTGCTTCGGCAAGCGGTGAAACGCACGAGCTATCTAGTTCACTACAAACGTTAGCGTCTCTATTTACTGCACAAGCAACACTGACTCCCTTGGCTACAGCGCTGATGATTGAACACGATCATCAGCTTGTTGAGCTTTCCTATGCAGAACTCGATGCTCGCTCAAATCAGCTAGCCAGGTATTTGATTCAGCAAGGGATTGGACCTGATCAAGTAATCGCCGTCTTGCTGAATCGCTCAACGAACTTGATCGTGGCCATGCTTGGAATTTTAAAAGCGGGTGCAGCCTATTTGCCGATTGACCCAGAGCTCCCCCCCTCAAGACTCAGCTATATCCTGAATGACTGTCAAGCGAAATATGTCATCACGCAACAGGAATATTTCAACACCTTACCTGCCTCTGACATTGCTCAACCCATCCCTGTTTATTTAGATGATGCGTTGCTCATCCCTGAGCTCAAGCGTCTTTCTGATCAAGCTATCACGCAACTTGAGCGCGTGACCCCTCTATTGCCTGAACACCTGGCTTATTTAATTTATACCTCTGGCTCGACGGGACTGCCCAAGGGCACGGGTAATGAGCACGATGCCATCGTCAATCACATGGAATGGGTGCAAAGTGTGATGCGCCTGAGTGCGAATGATCGGGTGTTACAAAAAACGGCGATTGGTTTTGATGTCGCAGTCTGGGAGTGGTTTCTGCCATTAATGACGGGTGCAACCCTAGTCATTGCAAAACCTGACGGGCACAAAGATCCGGCTTATCTCAAGCAAATGATCGAGAAGTATCAAGTGACGACGGTGCATTTTGTTGCCTCGATGCTCGGGATGTTTGTCGAGGAACTTGAAAGTCATGATTGTCAATCTATTAGACAAATCATTACAAGTGGCGAAGCATTAAGCGGTGTTTTGCAGGCTCAGACTTTTGAACGCTTTCCAACGATTCAGTTGTGGGATTTTTATGGTCCGACAGAAGCCGCTATCCACGTTGCGCAATGGCTCTGTCGTGCACAGGACGGATTGCAAACACCTCCGATTGGCCACCCCATTTGGAATATCCAGCTCCATATCCTCGATAAATTATTAGAACCTGTTCCAAACGGAATCGTCGGTGAGCTTTATATAGCCGGTCGAGGACTTGCCCGCGGATATACTGGGCGTCCAAGTTTGACTGCTGAGCGATTTATCGCCAATCCCTTTAGTGCCTCAGGTGCCCGCATGTACCGTACGGGAGATTTGGCACGCAGACGTCATGATGGTGCGATTGAGTATCTTGGTCGCGCAGATGATCAGGTGAAAATACGCGGTTATCGTATCGAACTCGGAGAAATTGAAACAACCCTCAGAGAACAATTCGAGAGCATTTCCCAAGTCGCCGTCATCGCTAAAAAAATTAACGATGAACAACGCCTCGTCGCCTATTTAGTCCCGCGTAGCGGCTCTGACTTGCCGGACGTCAACACGTTACGTTTGAAACTGTTGACGATCCTTCCAGACTATATGCTGCCGACGTATTTCGTCAATCTCGATCGTCTTCCTCTCAACACAAATGGAAAACTTGATCGGCGTGCGCTTCCTGAACCTAGCTTAGACTCAAACTCCGTCTCATTTAGAGAACCTCGGACCGAACAAGAAAAGTTTATCTGCACTTTATTCGCTGAGATCACTGGCTATGAAAAAGTTGGTCTTGATGACAGTTTTTTTGCAATTGGCGGTCATTCTTTGTTAGCAATGCGTTTGGTTGCAAAAATACGGCAGCAAACAGGATTAACGTTAGGATTACGCACCCTTTTTGAGTTTCCAACGCCTGAACGACTCGCTCCGCATCTTGATACCTCGGCACAAGACCAAGGCCCTGCTCTGGTTGAAGGTATGGGTCGCATCGATACCAATACTGTCGCCCTCTCCTATGGTCAAAGTCGACTTTGGACTTTAGACCGTGTCGAGGGCCCCTCGGCCACCTACAACATGGCTGTCGCTATTGTATTGGAGGGTGCGCTCGATATAGGGGCGCTGCGCGCGTCCTTGGTCGCGATCATTGCCCGACACCAGCCCCTGCGTACCGTCATGACAGAGGACGCTGAAGGATTACCCATCGGCCGCTTGCTCAACGTTCCTTCCAAGGAGGCCATCCTCAGCATTGTCGATTTTTCTCAAGCATTTCAACAAGACTCGCTGGCTGCGCAATCCAAACTTGAGTCATGGGTAGGCGCCGAGGCTGGACACCCCTTTGATCTTGAGCACGACTTGCCTTTTCGTGCACATCTTGCAGTCACACATCTTCAGCGTGCCGTGCTGAGTCTGACCATGCACCACCATGCGGGCGATGGAATCTCTTCAAATATTATTGCCAAAGATCTCGAGTATGCATACCTTGCCTATCAGTCCGGCAGTCACCCAAAATGGTCTGCATTAACAGTCCAATACGCTGACTGGGCGATGTGGCAGCAACAGAGTTTGCAACCCGTCCTCGAAGCAAAAATTGAACGGGCGAAAAAACGTCTAGTCGAGATGCCTGAAATGCTGACGCTGCCTGTGGATCACCCACGCACTGCACAGCGTGCCCATCGTGCAGGCTACCTTCCAATCTCCATTACCGCGAATACAGTCCAGCAACTCGAAGCTCTTGCGCAAGAGCAAGGCACGACACTTTTCACTGTGATGCTAGCTGCCTATGCCGCAACGCTAAGCAGACTGGCCGGTCAACAGGAAGTCGTCATCGGTGCGCCGATTGCCGGTAGAAATCACGCCTCAGCGGATCATTTGGTAGGCTTTTTTCTCAATACACTCGCTTTACCGATATCCTTGAACGGCGAGTGCTCAGGACACACTCTCATTTCAAGGGCAACGCGTAGTTTTCAAGAGGCGCTTGAGGATCAAGATCTTCCATTTGAGCGCTTACTGGAGGGATTGAATCTGAGTCGGTCAATGCTCAATACACCTGTTTTTCAAGCCATGTTTGCCTTTCAAAGTGATGCCATACCGGCTTTTCATTTTGAACATTTGGTGTGTCGTTCGCAAGCCGTCCCTTTACCTACGTCAAAATTTGACCTGACCCTTCACCTCAGTAAAGAAAATGATGGATCGCTGCAAGGTGATTTTGAATTTGACCAGGATCTCTTTGATCAAACAACGGTTGAGCGATGGGTGCAAGCATTTTTGTCCATCACAACATCGCTTTGTCATCATCCTGAACAATACGTTGCGCAATATCCTCTGATGGATATCGAATCTCAGATTCGATTAATTCAGTCTAATGCAGGTCAAGAGCTTGTGGTCGATTCAAATTATCTTGTATTTACACACGCCTTCGAGGAGCAAGCCAAACGTACGCCTGAGGCTATTGCATTGATTTGTGGTGAGGAGATGATGAGTTACAAAGAACTCGATCATGCCTCCAATCAACTTGCAAGATACCTGCTCAAACAGGGGACGCAAACCGATCAAATCATCGGCATTCTGATCGATCGCTCGCCAAACATGATTATTTCAATTTTGGCAATCTTAAAAGCAGGCGCGGCTTATTTACCTCTGGATGCTAATTATCCAACTGAGCGTCTTTACTACATGCTGTCAGACAGCGGTGCGATTGGTCTGCTCTGTACACGCAATACCTTAGAAATACTCAATACGGACGTGCAAGGTCACACGTTGCCACCCACATGGATGATTGATGACATCAACGTGCGCCAGCAAATACAGTCATATTCAACAGCTCGTTTGAGTGACTCAGAACGCACCGCACCGATATCTCCCGACAATCTCGTTTATGTCATGTATACCTCTGGCAGTACGGGCCGTCCCAAAGGCGTCAGTTTCTTGCATGGCTCGCTTGGCAATCTCGTCAATTGGAAAGAACACGTTCTACCCGCACAGGTGCCTCGCGTCTTGCAATATTCACCTGTCGGGTTTGATGCTTCTGCGCAAGAAATTGCCTCGGCATTTTGCAGCGGAGCAACATTAATTCTGATCGATGAGCAAAGTCGTAAAGACAGTCGTGCACTTCTTGAGCATATACAGGTCAAGAACGTCGATCATTTGTATACACCCTTTGTCGTGTTGTCGAGTCTTGCAGAAACCAGGAATGCATTTAACATCGCTGCTTGGCCAAAAGACATATTCACAGCGGGTGAGCAATTACAAATTACACCTGAAATTCGGTCTGCCTTTTTGTCGCACCCTGAGTCTAGGCTACATAATTTTTATGGCCCGACTGAGGCCCATGTCGTTAGCAATTATTCAATGCCCGCGGACCCCAAGGACTGGATAGAGTTTCCACCCATTGGCATTCCTATTGACAATACGCAACTCTATATTCTTGATTCATCTCTGAACTTGGTTCCGGACGGAACAGTTGGAGAACTCTATATTGCAGGTATGGGACTTGCCCGTGGATATTTGGGTAAAGCTGGCATGACTGCTGAGAAATTCATCGCATGCCCCTTTACTGAATTAGGTGCTCGCATGTACCGAACAGGTGACTTAGCGCGCAGACAAGATGGGCAAATTTTTTATCTGGGTCGTGTTGATGACCAAGTCAAGTTGCGTGGCTATCGAATTGAGATGGGCGAAATAGAAGCGGCGCTCTTAAAGCACTTTGATTGTTTTTCTCACGTTGCAGTCATTGCACGCGAAGTCAATCATATTAAAACGCTCGTTGCTTATTATGTCGCGCTGCCTCAGCAGCCTTGCCCAAAGGAGTCCGAACTCAAAGCAAGATTAGCGAGATTTTTACCAGACTATATGGTCCCGAGTTATTACCTTGAAGTGGAGAAATTACCTCTCACGCCTAATGGAAAATTAGATCGTAGAGCCCTGCCTCTTCCGATCGACAATGGC
>JBILJA010000021.1:0-24645 GCA_044368775.1 Burkholderiaceae bacterium | reverse complement strand
ACCCACCCTGTCCTTGGGCGCGGACTATTGCGCACATAAGCCCATCGAGCAAGAAGTTCATCCATTTGATGAAGCTGCAAATCTCTAAATTGATTTTTCATGATACTCAAAGGTTTCAATTGTATTTAATAAATATAACCTATAAGTTATATTAAATCTATAAAATGAAACCTTTAAGGTTCAAAATTTAAAAAACTCCCTTCCAGATCACCAGAAGGGAGTTTGCCAAACTTATCGTCAGATTTGTGCTTTATCAGCGTCTTTTTGGTAACGCAATTGTTACGACTTAAACCTCTCGCAAATGACAAGCCACCATGCGCCCGGAGGGCCAGATGATTTGCTTAGGCTCTTTGGTCTTGCAGATATCGATCGCCTCGGGGCAGCGTGTATGAAAGTGGCAGCCCGTGGGACGTTTGACGGGGCTCGGCACATCGCCTTGCAACACAGTACGGACGGTCTTTTTTTCAGGATCGGGCACAGGAACGGCTGAGAGCAAGGCCGAGGTATAAGGGTGCTTGGGATCAGAAAACAGCTCCGTGCGCGTCGCAAGCTCGACAATGCGGCCGAGATACATCACCGCTACACGATGCGTCATGTGTTCGACGATGGCCAAGTCATGGCTAATAAAGAGCAAAGCCAGACCGAGTTCTTTTTGCAGATCCTGCAACAGGTTAACGATCTGGGCTTTGACTGAGACGTCGAGCGCCGAGACGGCCTCGTCGCAAATAATCAGATCAGGCTCGGCCGCCAACGCGCGCGCGATACAAATGCGCTGACGCTGGCCACCTGAAAACTCGTGCGGCCAACGCTCGCCGGCATCCTTAGACAGACGCACTTTATCCAGCAGATAGGCCACGCGCTCTTTGATTTTGGCTTCGTCAGTCTCAAGACCAAAGTTGCGGATCGGCTCGGCGATGATGTCGTGCACACGCATGCGCGGGTTCAGGCTGGAAAACGGATCCTGAAAAATCACCGCGATACGTTTGCGCAACGGGCGCAAAGCGCTGGCAGACAAATTATCGATGCGGGTCCCGTCGAGAATCACTTCTCCAGACGTCAGATCGAACAAACGCAGGATCGAACGGCCAACCGTAGACTTGCCACAGCCGGACTCACCGACCAGCGCGAGCGTCTCGCCCTTTTCAATAGAAAAAGACACACCATCGACGGCGTGCACGTGACCCGTGACCCTACTGAACAAACCGGTTTTAATCGGAAAGAATTTTTGAATCTGACGGACTTCGAGCAAGGGCACTGTAGCGGACTTAGACATTCGGATAACCTAATTCGTGTGAGTCATGAGCAAACTTAGTCATTGGCAAACGCCACTTCGCCAGCAAAATGGCAGGCGACTTGGTGTCCACCCTCTCTGATTTGCATGGCGGGCGCAATGTCATGACAAGGCCCTTTGGCCAAGGGACAACGTGAAGCAAACACGCAACCTTGAATCTTATTTTTTAAGCTCGGAACCAAACCGGGAATTTCTTTTAATCGGGTCGAATGACCTTCGATCGAAGCGCCCAGCTTAGGCACCGCACCGAGCAAACCTTGGGTGTATGGATGCAAAGGATTAGCGAACAATTCTTTGACTGGCGCTTCTTCGACTTTACGACCGGCATACATCACCATGACGCGTTCGGCGACTTCGGCCACCACACCCAAATCGTGCGTAATCAGAACAATTGCAGCACCGATCTTGTGTTTAAGATCGGCCATCAGATCCAAAATCTGTGCCTGAATCGTCACGTCCAAAGCGGTTGTAGGCTCATCGGCGATTAAGAGCTTGGGATCACAGGCAAGCGCCATCGCGATCATCACGCGCTGACGCATACCACCAGAGAGCTGGTGCGGATATTCGTCCAGACGACGCTCAGGCTCGGCAATCCCAACGAGATTCATCAACTCCAGCGAACGCGCACTCGCCTGTTCCTTGGTGATGTTCTGATGCAAACGCAAGGTCTCGCTGAGCTGACGACGAATCTTTAAAACAGGATTCAAACTGGTCATCGGCTCCTGGAAAATCATCGAAATCGCATCGCCACGGATGGCGCGCATTTCTTTATCCGACATATTGAGCAATTCCTTGCCCATAAATTTAATCGAACCGGCAATTTTTCCGGGAGGCTCGGGGATTAAACGCAAAATCGACATCGCAGTCACGGACTTACCGCAACCGGATTCACCAACAATGGCGAGCGTCTCGCCTTCGTTTACAACAAAGCTCACGCCATCTACAGCGCGGTTGATACCGTCTGGTGTACGAAAGTGCGTCTGAAGGTTTTCAACTTCTAATAAGGCCAAGAGAATTCTCCAATCAGCTTGTTTTCGACTTGCGAGGATCGAGCACGTCACGGAAACCGTCACCCATCAGGTTGACAGCCAGCACGGTGAGCGACAAGAAAACCGCTGGGAAAAAGATGATGTAAGGCAGGATCTGGAACAGTGTCCGACCGTCGGCCATGATATTGCCCCATGAAGGAATGATCGGAGGAACACCCGCGCCGATAAACGACAGGATGGACTCGGTGATCATCGCAGAAGCACAAATATAGGTCGCCTGCACGGTCAATGGCGCCAAGGTATTGGGCAAAATATGCCGCCAGATCAGCATCGGCATGCGGCAGCCGCAAGAAATCGCGGCATCGACATACGCCTGCTCTCTGAGGGACAACACCACGCCTCGCACTAGACGCGACACCCGTGGAATCTCGGCGATCGTAATCGCGATGATGACGTTTTCCACGCTCGCACGGGTCAGCGCCATCAAGGCGATCGCCAAGAGGATGGGAGGAATCGACATCAGGCCGTCCATCACGCGCATGATGATGGCGTCGGCGCGGCGGAAAGTGCCTGAGATCAAACCGATAAACAGACCAATCGCAGAGGCCAAAAAAGCGACAGCAAAACCAATCGTCAGAGACACCCGTGCGCCGTACATCACGCGCGAATAAATGTCTCGTCCAAAGGCATCCGTTCCGAACCAGTTCTTAGCGGAAGGTTCAAGGTTGCGGTTACGAGGGTTCAGTTCGGTCGGATCAACCGTACCAAGCCAAGGCGCGAACACTGCGATAAACAGCATCACAAGCAACAGACCTGCACCGAAAGCGATCGTCGGATTATTGAGAAGAAAACCAAAGAAGCCTTTGCGTTGGCGACGTGGTTTGAGCAAATCCGGTAATGGGGGGGCAGCAGCAAATTGAGTCATTAGTAACGAATCCTGGGATCAACGATGGTGTAGATCACGTCAACCGCGAGGTTGACCAACACGTAAACAAAGCTGAACACGACAACCAATCCCTGAATCAGCGGATAGTCGCGGCGCACAATCGCATCGATAGTCAAACGTCCCAAACCGGGAATCGCAAACACACTTTCAGTCACCACGGCACCACCAATCAGCAAAGCAACTCCAATACCAATCACCGTGACAACAGGAACAGCTGCATTTTTCAACGCATGAATAAACAAGATACCCGCCTGACCCATGCCCTTGGCCTTGGCAGTACGGATGTAATCTTGTGACAGCACTTCGAGCATCGTGGCACGCGTGATACGCGCAATCAGCGCGATATACACAAAGCCCAAGGCAATCGCGGGCAGAATCAAGTGCTCTAACCAAACGCCGAAGCCCTTTTTATAGGACACATAGCCTTGCACAGGCAGCCAATCAAGCTCGAGCGAAAAGAAAAAGCTCAGCAAGTAACCGACCACGAACACAGGGACGGAGAAGCCAACGACCGAAATCGCCATCACGCCACGATCGATCCATGTACCGGCCTTCCAAGCGGCCAAAACACCGATCGGCACAGCGATTCCGATTGCTAGAACGAGGGTCAACGCCATCAACGACAAAGTGGGCTCGATCCGTTGACCGATCAACTCGCTGACGGGAATATTGGTGAACATGGAGACACCAAGGTCACCACGCAAAAGATTGAAAAACCATTCGGAGAAACGAATCAGGAAAGGCCTATCTAAACCTAAACCTGCTCTGATTTTTTCGACGTCTGCCGGACTGGCTTGGTCGCCCGCAATCACAACAGCCGGATCGCCCGGTGCGATGTAAAGCAAGCTAAAAACAAACAGGGCGACGATCAGCATGACCGGTATGGTCGCAAATACCCTGCGAACAATATAACTAAACATAGTGTTGGAGTTTCCGTGCTACTAGGTTGAATCCGAAACTACAGCAGAACAGGTGTCAGGATGCGCTTACTAAAAAGTGAGCGCATCCTAAACTTAAAACCTAATCGACTCAAACCAGAATTAGGTTTTCTTCACACCGTTAAACCAGGGCAATGGGCCACCGACGATACCGGTGACGTTCTTGCGCCAAGCTTGATAGGTGTAGAAGAAGCCTGTCGGAACGTAGACGACTTCATCCATGGCTGCCTTGTTGATTTTGTCAAAGGACGCCTTCTCAGCAGCAACGGTAGAAGCATCGAACCACTCGTCAATACCCTTCTCGACCGCAGGCACATTGGGCCAGCCAAACCAGGCCTTGTCGCCATTTGCACGCACACCGATGTTACCGGCGATCGTAGCCATGTCTGCGCCAGCGTGCCAAGTGTGGAACATACTCCAGCCGCCTTTACCTGGCTCGTTCTTGGAAGCACGACGTTGACCAACTGTACCCCAGTCAGTCGCCACAAAGTCGACGGTCATGCCCAAACGCTTGAGTACGTCGGCTGTGATTTCGCCCTGAGCTTTCGTAACGGCATTGTCCTGAGCCACCAAACACACCACGGGCTCGCCCTTGTAGCCGGATTCGGCCAACATTTTTCTCGCGAGTTCCATGTTTGGACCATTCTTGAGCACTTCACCGCCATGCTCTGTGTACAGAGGTGTACCTGGTGTAAAGAAGCTGGAAGATTTTTTCCAAAGCTTGGTGTCAGAGCCAACCACAGCACGCATGTAGTCTTCTTGACTAATCGCCATCTGAACAGCGCGACGCACTTTTGGATTATTGAAAGGCGCATGCATATGGTTCATGCGGAACGAGCCGATGTTACCCAGCGGATCGGCAATATCAACAGAAATATTGCGATTGCGACGCAGCAATGGCACCAAATCTGGCAGAGGTGTTTCCCACCAATCCACTTCACCGCTCTGCAAAGCCGCTGACGCTGTGGCTGGGTCAGGCATGATGATCCATTCGATACGATCGAAATTGATCTGTTTGCCGCCAGCCATCCAGTTGCCTGGCTCTTTGCGTGAGTTGTAGCCATCAAAGCGCTCAAACACAGCCAAAGCACCTGGCTTGAACTCTTTGCGCGAGAACTTCATTGGGCCCGAACCGATGTAATCCTCAATCTGTTTGAAAGGATCGGTCTTAGCGAAGCGCTCTGGCATGATGAAGCAAATCGGCGTACCGACCTTGCCCAGTGCCAACAGCATCTTTGGATAGGGTTTGGACAGGACCCACTTAAAGGTCGAGTCGTTCACCACGACCAACTCTTTTTGAACCGCACGAATCATCAAGCCCATTGGGTCGCGTTGCGACCAACGGTTGATACTGGCGACTGCGTCGACGGCGCGAACAGGCTCGCCATCATGGAATTTCATGCCAGGACGCAACTTAAAGGTCCAGGTCAAGCCATCGCTGGAGACCTCTTCACCCTCAATCATCTGACGCTGCGGTTGCAGCTTGTCGTCCATGCCGTACAGCGTGTCCCAAACCAGCTGGGCGCCGTTACGCACCACGTACTGCGTGCCCCAAATTGGGTCAAAGTTCGCCAAGTTGGACTGGGGAACAAATTTCAGGATGCGGGAGGAGGATTGTGAAAAAGCGGGGGCACCAACCATGCCAGTTGCCGCCAAGCCCAAGCCTGCTGCGCCCTTCAGTAAATCACGACGATTTAATTTCATAAAAGACTCCAGAAAAAAAGGAACGTGCAATATCTTTGAAAGCAATTACCGTGCCACAGTGGGTAATTGGCTTTAGACCAAATCGGAACAACAGATAAAGATGTTTTCCACAAATAACTTAATGAATAACAGCCGATCTTGTACCATAATGGTGCGATTTACAACACTCAAGTTATCCCCTATGAAATGTGATCTCCTCATCAAAAACGGCGTCGTTATTGATGGTTCGGGTAATCCCCGATACCGCTCAGATGTTGCGATAAGCGACGGCAAGATCAGCGCAGTCGGACCGAACCTCCAGATTGAGGCCGCAACCATCGTGGACGTGGGCGGTTTCACCATTTCACCGGGATTTATTGACGTCCACACGCACGACGATCGTTTGGTGCTGGCCGACCCCTCGATGAAACCCAAGATCAGCCAGGGAGCGACAACCGTCATTACCGGCAACTGCGGCATCAGCCTCGCCCCCCTCGGACGCACCAATCCGGTGCCTCCATTAAATCTGGTGGCCGATGAGTCCGAGCAACGCTATGGATCGTTCAAAGAATATTTCGCAGCCTTAGAAAAAACGCCCTCGGCGATCAACGTCGCCTCTTTGGCAGGTCACACCACCTTGCGCGCGGTGACCATGCAAGACCTGAGTCGTCCGGCTAACGATGCCGAAATCGCAACAATGCAACAACTCGTCCAAGAAGCCCTCGATGCAGGCGTCGTAGGTGTCTCGACCGGGTTGTATTACATCCCCGCCCAAGCCGCGACTGCTCAGGAAATCCAGGCTGTGTTCGAACCCTTGCGCGGCACCAATGCCCTGATCGCCTCGCACATCCGCAACGAAGCGGAGCATGTACTCGAAGCCATGACCGAAGCCATGTCGATCGCCAACGCACTCGGCGTGCGTCAGGTGATCTCACATCACAAGGTCAATGGCCGCGCCAACCACGGTCGCTCGACTGAAACACTGGCGCTGATTGATAATGCTCTGGCTAATAGCGATGTGTGCATGGATTGTTACCCCTATATCGCGTCTTCGACCGTACTGCGCCAAGATGCCGTCGAACAAGCCGCCCGCACCCTGATCGCCTGGTCAAAAGCCAAACCAGAAACAGCCGGTCGCTATGTGGATGAGCTGATAAAAGAGCAGAGTCTGGAGCTCACCGAGTTTCTTGCGACGCTCCAACCCGCTGGCGCGATTTATTTTTCCATGGACGAGGGTGATGTCGAGCGCATCATGGCGCACCCCGAGACCATGATCGGCTCGGATGGCCTGCCTCATGACACCTTTCCACATCCCCGTCTGTGGGGCGCCTTTCCTCGCGTGTTAGGTCACTACTCGCGCGATCGCAAGATCTTTTCTCTAGAGACTGCAATCTATAAAATGACAGGTATGCCCGCAGTGAAATTTGGCCTCAAGGACCGCGGCCTCATTGCGCCTGGCTATGCGGCTGACCTCGTCGTGTTTGATCCACAAGAAATCCGCGACCTTGCGACGTTTGCAGACCCGATGCGCCCCGCCGCCGGTATTCAGCGTGTTTACGTGAACGGCGTGGCAAGCTGGAGAAATGGGGCCTCGACTGGCGCCCGTGCGGGTCAGGTGCTGCGCAGAGCTGCAGGAATGACTTAGGTCAGCAAAATTTCCTGTGTCATGCGCTCGCGCAGACGATCCATAAAGCCCAGACATTCTTCGAGCTGACTAATCTCGATGAATTCATTGGGTTTGTGGGCGACATCGATGTCACCAGGACCAATCACCACACATGGAATACCGGCGCGGTTTAACCAGCCTGCATCGGTGGCAAACGACACACGACCCAGCATATTGTTGCGAGCGAGGCTTGTCCCTAAATACGTAATCGCCGCGTCCTGATCAGTTGCCAAAGGCGCTGAGTTGGAAATCGTCTCAAACGTAATATCCGCCTCGGCTGAAATCTTGCGCATTTCGACTTTGAGGGTTTCGGCATACTCCTGCACCTGACGAATCAACTCGTCTGAGTTTCCTTGTGGCAAGGTACGACAATCGAAAATGAACTCGCAATCCTTGGCCACGATGTTGGGAGCCGTACCGCCGTGGATCACGCCAGTCTGCATCGTGCCGTGCGGGGTCTTAAACATGGGGTCAAAAGGACCTTCTTTCTGAATCTGCAGCGCCATACCGCGGATTTTTTCTACCAGACGGGCCGCATATTCGATGGCGCTCACGGCATCCGGGGCCATCGAGGAATGCGCCTCCAGACCACGCACGCGGCAACGCGTCACACGCATCCCCTTGTGCCCTGTCATCACCTGCATCCGTGTGGGCTCGCCCACGAAACAGCCGGCAGGATGAATACCCGCCGCAGCTAAGTCTTTAATCAAAGTCTGCACACCAATACAGCCGACCTCTTCGTCATAGGTCAGTCCGATATGCAAAGGCTGCTTTAAGTCGCTATTCATAAAAGCAGGCAACATGGCGATGGAGGCCGCAATGTAGCCCTTCATGTCCACCGCACCACGGCCGTAGATTTTGCCATCGGCGATATGGGCTTTAAAGGGGTTGGTATTCCAAGCCTGACCATCCACGGGCACCACATCGGTATGACCGCAAAGCACAATACCGCGCGCCTTGGGATCGCCGAATGTGGCAAACAAGTTGGCTTTACGCTTCTCAGCGTCATAAGACAGACGTACTGCCAGACCCAGAGATTGCAAATGATCGCGTACATATTCGATCAAACCTAGGTTGGACTCACGGCTTGTCGTGTCAAAACCAACGAGAGTTTCTAACAGGCTAATGGTTTTCTGGACGGTCGGTGCGTAGGTCATAAGAGGCTCGGTGTGAGTATTTAGCTAAAAAGTATTCGGAGGCAATGCTTAAAAATATAAGGCTTTTTATACCATTGTCTGCGTCAAGACCGAGATACTGCTCTGCACAATAAATAAAAGTCGTCAGATCGACTATCCTAAACATATTAAATGACACAATATTGACGAGCTTTTACAGGTTTTTTATGAATCCCCAGATTTTGAAAGGTCATGGCGTCGCGCTCTATGCAAACCCCGTTGCGAGCGCTGCCGACGACGATTACGGGCAATTCAGAGCGACTATTCTGCACAAACTCGGATTTGACGCCGCTGAAAAAGAAATTTCGGGTTGGCCCGGCTATACCAGCACTGCCCTGCACGCCTTGCCTGCCTTGGCTAAAAAACTCGGTGTCGGGGCCCTCTATTACAAAGACGAAAGTACGCGCTTTGGTTTGAAAAGCTTTAAAGCGCTCGGCGGCGCTTACGCAGTCTTTCGCTTGATCCAAAAAAACATCGCCGCACAGCACAAGGGTCATCTCGCTACCCCAGAAGAAATACTATCCGGCAAATATGCCGATATCATTTCCAAGATGACGGTGACCTGTGCAACAGACGGCAATCATGGCCGTTCAGTCGCTTGGGGCGCCCAGCTGTTTGGCTGTCGTTGTGTCATCTACATTCACGCGACCGTTAGTGAAGGTCGTCGCGCCGCCATCGCGTTTTATGGCGCCGAGGTCATTCGCATACAAGGCAACTACGATGACTCCGTGCACCACGCTGCAGAACAAGCGGCAGAGCACGGCTGGACAGTGGTCTCCGACACAACTTACGAAGGCTACCGAGACATTCCGATCGATGTGATGCACGGCTATGGCGTGATGTCACGAGAAATCGTGAAAGAACTCCGTGACAATCCACCCACGCACGTATTGGTTCAAGCTGGTGTCGGTGCGCTCGCGGCTTCGGTCTGCGCCACGTTTTGGCAAGCCTGGGGAGCCAAACGCCCGCAGTTCGTCATCATCGAACCCGAGCGTGCGGATTGTTTCTTTCAGAGTGGTCAGGTCGGCCATCCTGTCGTGGTCACCGGCGATCTCGATACCGTCATGGCAGGTTTAGCCTGCGGCGAGGTTTCGCCCGTCGCCTGGGATATATTGAAAAACGGTATTAACTGCTATGCCACCATTGCAGATGAATTTGCACTCGAAGGCATGCGCGTCTTTGCTAACCCAATTGGAAATGATCCAAAAATTGTCTCAGGTGAAACAGGCAGCACCGGTCTGGGATTGTTGATGGCAGCCCAAGGCAATGCCTCACTCTGGAACACCCTCGGGCTCAATGCTGAATCACGCGTATTGTTGATTGGCAGCGAAGGCGACACGGACCCCACGATCTATCAAGAAGTCGTCGGCAAGACCGCGCAAGAAGTACTGGCTTAGTCGCGCGCGTACATCATGCACACTTTGAACACCTTGCACACTTTGCAGATTAACGGTACACGCCTGTTGGCTCAACTTCAAACACTGGCCGACATTGGTCGCACCGAAACGAACGCCTGTTGTCGCCTCGCTCTGACCGACGAAGACAAGGCGGGACGAGATCTCGTCGTGGGCTGGATGAAAGAGCTCGGCATGTCTATTTCTGTCGATCCCATCGGTAATGTTTTTGGCGTGCGTGCGGGTACGCGACCCGAGCTCGCCCCCATCATGACAGGCTCTCACACCGATACCGTACGTACCGGTGGCGCTTACGATGGTAACTACGGCGTACTAGCAGGACTTGAAGTCGTCGCCACGCTCAACGAAGCTAAACTCAACACCGAACGCTCAATCGTCGTCGGGATCTTTACCAACGAAGAAGGCGCGCGCTTTGCGCCTGACATGCTGGGCTCGCTTGTTTACGTGGGTGGCATGCCGCTCGACGAAGCCTTAGCCGTCAAAGCGATTGACGGTGCAGTCTTGGGCGAAGAACTCAAACGCATCGGTTATCAAGGGTCCGCACAACTGGGTGTGCATAAGCCTCATGCCTTTGTAGAGCTACATATCGAACAAGGCCCACTGCTTGATGCCGACGGTATCAAAATCGGCGCTGTAGAAAATCTGCAAGGCATCTCCTGGCAAGAGCTCACCATCGTCGGTCAATCCAACCATGCCGGCACCACACCCATGCGCTTGCGCCACGATGCCGGCTACGCCGCGAGTGCCGTGTCCACCTTTGTGCGTGAACTCACACGCAAGATGGGCGGCAATCAAGTCGGTACCGTCGGTCATGTCGTACTCACCCCCAACCTCATCAACGTGATCGCCGCACGCGCCACCATCACCGTTGATTTACGCAATACCGATGAGCGGTTATTGCAACAAGCCGAACAAGCATTCAATGACTTCCTGAAGTCACTCTCTGAGTCTGAGGGCGTCACCATCACCTCGAGACGCCTCGCGCGTTTTGAACCCGTTGTCTTTGATGCGGCACTGACCGACCGCATTGCACATCACGCACAGGCCCTGGGGCTCTCGCATCAACGGATGACCTCAGGCGCTGGACACGATGCGCAAATGATGGCGCGTATTTGCCCAACCTCTATGATTTTTGTGCCAAGCGTTGGAGGCATCAGCCACAACCCCGCCGAGCATACCGAACCTAACGATCTCATCGCTGGCGCCAATGTCCTGCTCGCCACACTAACCGAACTTGCCACTCAGGAGTCCAACCCATGACCCGTATCGTTACCGTAGGTGCGGCCCAACTCGGCCCCATCCAACGCGCCCACTCACGCAAAGACGTCGTCGCGCGCCTGATCACCCTGCTCGAACAGGGTGCGCGCCACGGCTGCGATCTCGTGGTGTTTCCAGAGCTCGCACTGACGACTTTTTTCCCGCGCTGGTATATGGAGTCGCAGACTGAGCTTGATGCGTACTTCGAAGCGCAGATGCCCGGCCCAGAAACCCAAGCACTATTCGATGTTGCGCGCAAACTTAAGGTCGGCTTTTATCTCGGCTATGCGGAACTCACCGAAGAGGACGGTCGCACAAGACGTTTCAATACGTCGATCCTGGTTGATCAAACGGGCAGCATCGTCGGCAAATACCGCAAAATTCATTTGCCTGGTCACGCCGAGCACGAACCCTGGCGACAGTTTCAACACCTCGAAAAACGCTACTTCGAAACGGGCAATCTCGGCTTTCCAGTGTTTCGCGCCTTTGGCGGCATTATCGGTATGGCGATCTGCAACGATCGCCGCTGGCCCGAAACATACCGCGTGATGGGTCTGCAAGGTGTCGAGATGATTTTGATCGGCTACAACACACCTGTCCACAATCCTCCTGCTCCCGAGCACGACAACCTCTCGCATTTTCATAACGAGCTTGTGATGCAGGCTGGCGCCTATCAAAACGCTTCCTGGATTATTGGTGTGGGCAAAGGCGGCTGCGAAGAAGGCGTCGATCAAATCTGCAACTCCATCATCGTCGCCCCCTCTGGCGAGATTGTCGGCGCCTGCAGCACGCTGGGTGACGAGTTGGCGATCGCGCGCTGCGATCTGGACCTGACCTTGTCGTATAAAAACTCAGTGTTTAATTTTGCCAAGCACAGAGAACCCCACGCGTACGGCATGATCGTTGAGCGCAAAGGTGCGATCATTGAAGTGTAAAGAAACACAAGGTTAATTTTTTTGATGTTCAACACTGGCGCACTGCGCCACCGTAATTTTCGGATGCTCTGGTTCGCGACGTTGCTGTCTTCGACAGCACGTTGGGCCGATCTTGTCGTCGTAGGTTGGCTCACACTTGTGCTGACGGACTCTGCCTTGATGGTCGGGATCGTCACAGGCTGCAAGATGGCCGGCTATCTTCTCGCTCCCATGATGGGCGTGCTAGCCGACCGCATGGATCGACGCAAGCTCTTGATCATGGCCTCGCTCATCAGCAGTGGCGTGACGCTCACCATGCTCGTGCTTTTGCTGACCGATACTTTAAACGTCGGTCATCTCATTGTTCTCGCGCTCATCAGCAGCCTCACATGGGCACTCGATCATCCTACACGCCAAGCTTTTATCCCCGATCTTGTCGGCAAAGACGACCTCACCAACGCCGTGGCGATGAATGCTGTTGCCACAGAAATGACCGTAGTGATCGGACCCGCCTTTGGGGGTCTACTCATCCCCGCTTTTGGGATGAGCGGTGCCTATGCCCTGATCGCTCTGATCTATCTCTTGGATCTCGGTGCACTGTTGCGTCTTAAAAACGCCAAATATCCAATCGAGCAAGCCCCTCCCCGCAAACACGAACCTCCTCTCAAAAGTCTGGTCGCAGGCTTTCATTATGCGTGGAGCCATCAAACGGTCTTTGTGCTGCTGCTGATTGCGTTCATGCTCAATTTTTTTGTGGCGCCTTATCGATACTCATTTCTGCCGCTCTTTTCTCGCTATGTCTTGGATGTCGGCCCAACGGGCTATGGCATGCTCACCGCTACGGCAGGACTCGGTGCCTTAACAGCAGGATTGCTCGTGGTCTCGCTGGGTAACTTCAAACGTCGTGGTTTGTTTGTGGTCATAGGCGGTTTGCTCTGGCCCGCCAGTCTGTTTTTATTTTCATTATCAGACTCCTATTACCTGTCGCTCGGTATCGTATTTTTTGCGGGGCTTGCCCAAGCCATCACTTGGACGCTGATTGCGACTTTGATCTTGAGCAACACTGCTCCTGAGATGCGCGGTCGTGTCATGGGTCTACGCACGGGGGTCGTCATCAGCCTGCCTTTCGGCAACCTGTTCGCCGGTGCCGTCGCAGAAAACTTCGGCGTCCAGATCGCCCTCGGTGCCTACGGAATCTGCGCCGCTGCACTGATGCTGCTGATTATTCTAAAAGTGCCGGCTTTGAGGAAATTGCAGTAGCTAGTAAGTTATAACATTTGTTATAATACAAGCTTGCATAGGAACAATCTCATGGCAAACACCCTAAAACTTACCAATATTGGCAACTCTGTTGGAGTGATTCTCCCCAAAGAGATACTCAATAAATTAAGGGTAGAAAAAGGCGATAGCCTATATGTCGTTGAAACCCCCACAGGTATCGAGCTCACCTCATATCGTCCAGATTTTGCCTCTCAGATGGATATGGCCGAAAAAATCATGCGCGACAACCGCGATGTATTGAGAAAGCTCGCAAAGTAATGATCGTCCCAATTTGGATTTTGCCTGAGGTCGTTCAAGCCATTCATAAAAGACAATTAGCAGAACACGGTGGTTCGGAGGGAATCAGAGACCTAGGACTTTTAGATTCAGCCCTAACTCGTGCACAAAACTTATTCTTTTATTCAATTGAAGAGATGAGCTTCCCTCGTTTAGCAGCAGCTTACGCGTTTGGCATTGCTAGAAATCATCCCTTCGTTGATGGTAACAAGCGGACTGCTTTTGTTGTTTGCATGCTGTTTTTAAAAATGAATGGCTGCGTTGTTCACGCTACCCAAGAGAAACTGTACGATGTATTTACCTCACTCGCTGACGGCAGTCTATCGGAGGAAAATCTTTGGCAGTGGCTCGAGAGTGTGATCTCCCACACAAACAAGATCGTTCTCCATGAACCACCGCCATAAAATATAGCTTTACTCTTCTGTTCAATTAAAACAATTAAGGTCACTAAAAATGAAGTCATATTGGATGCAAACCGTTGGCAACAAGACTGTGCTGGAGATGCGTGACATTGAGCGTCCCACACCGGCCCCGACACAGATTCTCGTGCGCCTGCACGCAGCCAGCCTCAATCGCGGCGAGTTCGTGATTGGTCATGGCCTGCACAAAGGGGGTCAAGCGAGCGCCATCGGCATGGAAGGCGCTGGCGTCATCGAGGCGCTCGGCTCAGAGGTCAAAGGCCTCAAGGTCGGAGATAAAGTCATGGGCCGATGCCGAGGCGCCTTTGCGGAGTATGCAGCCATGGATGCAGTCGAAGCCATGCCTATCCCAGCGACACTGAGCTTTGAACAAGCCGCAAGTGTTCCGCTCACCTTTCTTGTCGTCCACGATATGCTGTCATTGCAGGGCAACCTTCAGCCCAACGAATGGCTCCTGATTCACGGCGTTTCCTCAGGTGTGGGGGTCGCCGCGTTGCAAATGGCCAAGGCCATGGGCGCCAAGGTCATCGGCACCTCAGGCTCGCCAGAAAAACTCGCACGACTCAAAGAGTTTGGTCTGGATGTGCCCCTCTGTCTGCGTGGCTCAGGTTTCGAAGAAACCGTGATGAAGGTCACCGACGGCAAAGGCGCAAACCTAGTTGTTGATACCGTCGGTGGCTCGGTCTTTGCTGAAAGCATCCGCTGCATGGCCTTTGAAGCCCGTTTTGCCATGGTCGGTTATGTGGATGGTGTGCTGTCTGCCGAGCTTGATTTGCTCGCACTGCATTCCAAGCGACTCAGATTGTTTGGTGTGTCGAACAAACTCCGCTCACCCGTGCAACGCGCAGAATTCCTGCCTGAATTTAAAGCTGAGGTGATTCCAGCCATCGTGGATGGCCGCATCAAACCACTCGTCGATCAAGCGTTTGCTTTTGATCAGCTCGAGCAAGCCAAAGAAATGATGGAAACAAACAAGCATGTTGGCAAAATCGTGCTTCGCATGCCTGTTTAAAGACAAACGAGTCGGCACAATATTGCCGACTCGTTTTGTTCTTATTTTTCTAAAACGATATTGGCATCCTTGATCACTTTGGCCCAAGCCGCGGTGTCGTCAGCCATGCGTTTCACAAAATCGGCTGGCGTTCCACCCACTGCGTCAATACCCATCCCTGCGAGTTGTTCGCGGATCTTAGGGTTCTTGGCAGCCGTATTAAAAGCCGCATTCAGCTTCTCAACGATCGGCGCAGGCAATCCCGCAGGTCCAAGCACACCAAACCATGTCAGGGAGACAAAACCTGGCAGCTGCTCTGAAATCGCAGGCAGATCAGGCACGAGCGGCGAACGCTCTGCTGACGAAACACCCAAAGCGCGTACCTTACCGTCACGCACGTGTGGGTAGCCTACAGAGAAACTATCGAAAAGAACGTCAAGACGACCCGCCATCAAGTCAGGCATCGCCAAGGCTGTTCCTTTGTAAGGAACATGTGTCATTTTCGCACCAGACAATGCCTGGAAACGCTCGCCTGACAAATGAGGAATACCGCCAACACCCGCAGAACCATAATTCAGTTTGCCTGGATTGGCCTTGGCAAGTGCGATGAACTCAGAGACGGTTTTAGCCGGTGATGTCAATGGCACAACCATGATGGATGGCGATTGCACCAGATAGATAATGGGCGTGAAACTTTTCACGGGTGAATAAGGAGTCTTTGGATTAAGTAACGGTCCGATGACATGCGTACTGTTGGTCGTCATCAACAAGGTATAACCGTCAGGCTCAGCTTTCGAAGCAAGATCGGCACCGATCATGCCGGCGGCACCCGAACGGTTTTCAATCACAATCGGTTGACCAAGTTGCTGAGAAACTTCCTGAACAAAAACCCGTGCCACATTGTCTGTTCCTCCGGCCGCAGGAAAAGGAACAATCAATTTAATAGGACGGTTAGGATAGCCTTGCGCAAAGGACACGGAAGTCAAAGCCGAAAGTGCCGCGAGAATAGAAATTAATAGATGTTTCATTTGCATCTCTTTAAAGTTTAGGATTCGAAGGGAGCGCCCAAATGGAATAAACAATCTCCACGCTCTGTCAGGCACATCATTCGCTTGCATAAAACAATACCAGAACGTTTAAAAAAAGCTTGGGTCGGTTCAAGCCATGGAGTATCGTGAAAATGAATCAAACCCGCAAGCTGTCCTGCCTCAACGGTCTCGCCTAGTTCAACAGTCGGTTCAAATAATCCTGAATCAGGGGCATACACAAAATAATCAGCGCCTCGAACCTGCAAAATCTGTGTCGGATTAGGCTCAGAAATATTCACTGAGCTCTTCAATACACCGAGGTGCTTAAGCGCCCTACGCGTGCCATCAATCACTACACGTAACGCCGACGGCGTTAAGGTACCGCCTCCTCCAAGTTCCGCACCATAGTGAATCACCCCTTGCCTCGCTGCGGCGGCAGCGAGAGTGCATGCGTCACTGGACTGTGAATCTAGAACATAAGCAGCAGGCGCACCAAACAGACGCATCATCTCGAGTGCGTCATTCATTTTTTTTGGGTCTTCGCTACGTCTACATCCTGCACTAGGTATGTACATGAGCGAGCTGCCACCAGAGTGCAAGTCAAAGACATAATCAGACTTTTCAAGCAGGACATGCTCTATGTACCATGCCATTTGTTCCGTGACTGAACCATTCACATTTCCAGGAAAAAGACGATTTAAATTACCCTCGTCAATAGGAGATGTTCGAGTACCGGCCATGGCTGCAGGAAAATTTGCAGAAGGCAAAAAAATGATGCGACCTTGCACATCACTGACCTCAATCATACGAATCAAAGCACTCAGTCCGATTTGTCCTTCATACTCATCGCCGTGATTACCAGCCATGAGTAAAACAGTAGGACCAGCACCATTTTTTATGCACGCAATTGGAATAGGAATCCAACCGTATGCCGAACGATGCACTGAATGAGGCAATCGCAAAAAACCAAGCTGCTTACCCTCTTGATCAAAAGAAATTTCAGAACTGATGCGACTTGTGGGCGTAGACATAACAATCCCTATTAAATATTTACTCAGATTTTATATTTGCTTCTTTAATGATCGCGGCATTTGAAGCATATTCTTTCTGAATCATCTTAGTAAAATCTTCAGGCGTTCCAGTCACGACTAAATTCTGACCTGCGCGAATTCTTTCTTTTATTTCGGGCTCAGCTAAAATTTTGTTGATCTCTGCATTTAAGCGCGCAATCACATTTTTCGGTGTTCCAGCTGGTGCAAAGAAACCGAAAAACGATGTTTGATTTGCCTCAGGGTAGCCCAGCTCAGCTAAAGTTGGGACATTCGGAAAGCTATCCACGCGCGTAGGAGCTCCTACCGCAACGACTCGCAACTTGCCTTCCGAAATCAAACCGTTCAGGCTACCGAAAGGATTTGAAAACATCAGATCAAATTGCCCGCCTGCCGCGTCAGTGACAACCTGTCCACCACCTTTATAGGGAACATGAGTAATATCCACCCCTGCTTTTTTACGCAACTGCTCAAGCATAATGTGTCCCACGGTACCGTAACCGTTAGTTGCTACGGAAACAGAACCAGGCTTAGCCTTTGATGCAGTAATAATCTCAGCAAATGATTTACCTGCAAACTTCGGTGTTGCGACAAGATATATCGGAGAGTACATGGCAGTTCCGATAGGTGCCACGTCTTTAATCGGATCATACGACACCTTCATCACGTGAGGGCCGAGCGTCATTGCACTGGCACCTGCAAGACCTATCGTATAACCGTCAGCAGGCGACTGGAGGACGGCGGCGGTTCCAAGAGTACCTCCAGCACCAGCTCTATTTTCTACAAGCACAGGTTGTCCCAGCACCTTGGTCAACCGCTCCGCAACTAAACGAGCAACGTTATCGCTAATCCCCCCAGTTGGATAGGGAACAATGAGTTTTACAGCTTTTCGAGGCCATTGGTTTGCATCGGTTGCTTGAGCATTGACTGTAGGCAACAATAAAAAACTTGATGCGACTAACATCATTGAAGCGATTACAGTTTGAGCGCGCTTTAAATTAGTTTGACATCCGATCATATGTCCTCCAATAATCATTTAATTTTTTTATTTCGGATACTATCTTTCAATATGAAAAACAATTCCACAACGGCACAGTTTATTCAAACCCGTGCCACATCGCCTTCTCCTAATATTACACGCCAATCGATTTTAAATAATCCGGGATTTGGAAAATACTATTCGGACCACATGGTGGCGATCGATTGGGATGTACACCAAGGATGGTATGGCCAAAGAGTGGTTCCCTATGCCCCTCTGTCTTTAGACCCCGCCTCACTCGTTTTGCATTATGCCCAAGCCGTCTTCGAGGGCCTAAAAGCCTACCGCCATCCTGACGGCTCGATCTGGACCTTCAGGCCCGAGGTCAACGCCCAACGATTTATCAATAGTGCCGAGCGACTCGGACTACCAGAACTACCGCTTGAATTGTTTGTGCAGTCTTTAAAAGAACTCGTACAACTCGATTGTGAATGGGTCCCAAGCACACCAGAAAGTAGCCTGTACTTGCGTCCATTCATGATCGCCAATGAAAGTTTTCTGGGTGTGCGAGGCGCGGACAAAGTCGCGTATTACGTCATCGGTAGCCCCGCAGGTCCGTATTTTTCCAGTGGAGTTACTCCAGTACCGATTTGGGTCTCTACGCAGCGCACCCGTGCGGCAAGAGGCGGTACAGGCTATGCGAAATGTGCCGGCAATTATGCTGGCTCGCTGGCTCCTTTGAACGAAGCGCGCCGCAATGGCTGTCCTCAAGTTCTTTTTCTGGACTCCGAGCACGGCGAATATCTCGAAGAGCTCGGTGGCATGAACATCTTTGTCGTGCAGAAAAACGGGACGCTTGTGACGCCTGCGCTCTCCGACAGCATCTTGCCTGGCGTGACCAGGGCAAGCGTGATTGAACTCGCAAGATCAGCCGGCCATCACGTCGAAGAACGTCCGATCAGCATCAACGAAGTGCGCGATGGACTCGCTTCAGGACATGTCACAGAAATGTTCGCTTGCGGCACTGCGGCACTTATTTTTCCGATCAGTGTGTTGAAATGCGAACACTTCGCCTATGGCAAAGAGGGGCAAGCCGCGGGCCCCGTGACGTTGAGCCTGCGCAAACAACTCACCGACATCCAGTATGGATTGACACCCGACAAAAACAAATGGATGGTCAGACTCGCTTAGACCACTCTACTCTTGAGAAAATACTGCAATGCAATTTTCGTAGGCAGGATCGCTTGAGACAAAGCCACCATTTCTCATGCTGAGTTTGAGGCGATCAAAACCTACCCGCGTAACTGTTTTCTTGCAAAACCAAAGTCCCGCTTTTTTATAACGATCCATCGCCTGAATCAAAATCTCTTGTGCGACATGGGGATAGAAAGGTGCGATCAACGCCGCAAGTTCTTGCCCGCTATGCGCGGCGATCCAAGGCCCCATCTTTTCAATGGCCCGAATCATCGCCTCAAAGGCTTGTTGCTTTTGCGCAATAATTTTTCGTGTCGAAATAAAAGTCGTATACGCAGTCGGTCCACGACTATTGGCCGCATGCAGCACTTGTCCTGCTCCTGACGCTATTGTCTGAGACACAAATGGCTCAAAATATTGTGCGTAATCAAGCTCTCCCGCTTTAAGAGCTTCAAGATTTTGACCCATCGAATTTTTCTCGTTCACAATGAGCGAACCTATTGAAATCCCCTCATCGCGTAAATCCTGCTGCAAGCAAAGCCAAGGTGTAGGGACCTCAGTGACCACGCCAATTTTTTTACCTACAAGGTCGCTTAGCCGAAATACCGACGGCCCCTGACGACCCACGATAAAGAATGGATCCTTTCCGACAACCTCGCAGAAAGCAAGAAGGGCATTTTCTGAGTCCGGCTCTTGGTCGCGCTGTTTAATGACACGCAACGGGCCGCCCCACACCACATCGATATTGCCTGCAAGCATATCTGCGATCCCGCTTCCCGGTGACGGGGAGTCGATCAACTCGATTTCTATACCTTCCTGCTTGAAGAGCCCCAAAGCATACGTCGCATAAAAAGGGGCATAAAAGACAGCCCTGAAATTTTCAGCCAATTTGATTTTCATGGATATTCCGTAAGATTTGAGGATATTATCAATCGAATTACATCACTTTTTAGTGCTCTTGGGAGACAGGCTCAGATGTTGAAATCTCATAATCGTTACGAATACTCCGCGATCACGGACAGGCCTGACTATAGCTGGCCAGGCGGTAAACGACTCGCCATTCACTTTAGTTTAAATGTCGAGCATTTTGCCTTTGGCGAGGGTCTAGGTAATGATTATGCCGTCCCCCATCCACAACCCAACTCGCGTAGCTTTGCTTGGCGTGATTACGGTAACAGAGTGGGCGCTTGGCGCCTCCTAGAACTCGCCAACGATCTCGACTTTCCTTACGCGTTGTTAGTCAACACTGAGCTCTACGACTATTGTCCCAAGATGATCGAGGCCTTTAGCAAGCGTGGCGATGAGATTGTGGGTCACGGTCGAACGAATGCGGAACGACAGGTCGACATGAACGTGGAGCAAGAACGTGCCTGTATTCGCGAAGCGGCTCAAACGATTCTGAAACATGAAGGTGTGGCACCTAAAGGTTGGCTTGCACCCTATATTTCACAAACCTACGACTCGCCGGACCTACTGAAAGAGCAAGGCTTCAAATACATGATGGACTGGCCGCTCGACGATCAGCCTGTCTGGTTTCGCACCAAGCATGGTCGCATCTTGGCGATCCCCTATTCTCATGACCTGAATGATTCGATCGAATGCGTTTCTAGGCGCACACCCGCACAATCATTTTGCGATAACTTGATTGATCAGTTTGATGAAATGCTCGAAGAATCGACCAAACGTCCACTGGTTATGAGCGTGGTTTTGCATAGCTTTATCTTGGGTCAGCCTTATCGTCTCAGACAGTTTCGTCGCGTCATGCAACATATTTTGGCGCACCGAGATCAGATCTGGCTTGCTCGCCCAGGCGATATTTATGAGCACATCAATAGCTTGCCTGATGGGGTTGTCCCAGGTAGCGCGATCTAGTAATCTTTTCTCATATCCACATTTCACAGGATTTCATGATGCACAATCGCTCAATTCTCAAGACAGTCGCTGGCATTGCTTGCGCGGCGATCGTCCCTTTCGCCTCTTTTTCTGCGCATGCGCAATCCAACTTTCCAGACAAGCCTATCAATTATGTCGTGACCGTGCCCCCCGGAGGTGCTGCGGACTTTGCAGGTCGCGTGATGGCCGAAGCTTTATCCAAGCAAGTGGGTCAACCCGTCGTCATTGAAAACAGAGCTGGTGCGAGCGGCACCATCGCAACTGCCTATGTCGCAAAAGCCCCCGCAGATGGATACACCTTGCTGCAGGGCGCCATTTCAACCCATGGCATTGGACCTCATTTCTATACCAAAACACCCTACGATCCTTTTAAAGACTTTGTTTCATTAGGTGTCGTGGCTGAGTTCCCGCTGGTGCTTGCTGTCAATGCCAACCTTCCTGTTAAAAATCTCGAGGAACTGATTGCCTTAGCCAAAAAACAAAATGGCAAAATGAGTTTTGCTTCGGCGGGTCCAGGAAGCGCTCCTCACTTGACCGGTGAACTCTTCCTGATTGAGGCCGGCATCAAAATGCTACATGTACCTTACAAGGGCTCTGCGCCCGCCGTCGTGGACGTTGCGAGTGGTCAAGTAGACATCATGTTCGACGGTTTTCCGTCAATGATGCCGCATATTAAGAGTGGCAAGCTTCGCGCGATCGCTGCGGTCAGCCCAAAGCGCAACGCGTTGGCACCCGACCTGCCTACATTCGCGGAACTTGGTTATCCAAAAATGATTTCTTCACTTTGGTATATGCCCATGGTGCCAGCCAAAACACCTCAGGCTGTCATTGACCGTTTAAACCAAGCCCTGACCAAAGGCCTCAAAGGAACCGATGCTCAGAAAAGACTTGAAAATGGCGGCGCAAACTTAGTCTTTGGCAGCCCAGCCGACACACAAGCCTATGCCAAGAATGAATATGATCGCTGGGGTGCAGTGATCAAAAACGCCGGTATCTCAACAACGCAATAATCGATGCTAAAGAGAGAGCACTGAACATTGAAGATGAACATTAAATTCCCGCTTCTGTGTTCAGTCTGGCTGCTGGCATTCTTTATTTTTCCCGCTGCACAAGCGCAATCGGGCAATTGCGGTTTTATTCAAAATCCCGATCAGCAAGCCTACTGCCGCGCCATCAACGGTGGTGGCTCTGGTCAATGCGGCTTTATTCGTGACAACGACCTGCAAGCCCGCTGTCGCGCAGAAACAGGTGGTGGTTCCGGGCAGTGTGGCTTTATTAGAAATCCCGATATGCAAGCCGCCTGTCGCGCCAACACACAACAACGCAGTGGTTCGTCATCAAGTGGCGCCTCGGGACAGTGTGGGTTTATTCAGGATCCTGATAGACAGGCTTACTGCCGTGCCACGACAGGAGGCGGCCAAGGCCAGTGCGGTTTTATCCGGAATAATGACCTTCAGGCGATGTGTCGAGCAGAGACAGGCGGCGGCAGCGGTCAATGCGGCTTTATCCGCGACCCTGACATGCAAGCGGCTTGCCGTGCTAAAGCAAGATAAAAAGATAAAGAATATTCGTTTTAAATCGGAGACAAAAAGATGAAACAACTTATCAAAAAATTACCAGTTTTTACCGCATTTGCCATGGCAGCTTGCGTGCCCCTCACCTCAGCCGCACAGTCAAGTAACTACCCAAATAAACCCATCAAGATTATTGTTGGTTTCACCCCAGGTGGGAGCACTGATTCAGTCGGCCGGCAAATCGCGAACTCTTTCAGTAAGATTCTCGGCCAATCCGTCATCGTAGAAAACAAGCCGGGCGCAAATGCGAACTTGGCTACCGACTACGTTCGTCGTTCTGCTCCAGACGGGTATACGCTGTTCTACACATCCATCGGACACGTAACGAACCCTCTGATTTACAAAGACGCAAAATATGATCCCGTCAAAGACTTCACTCCGATTGGACAAGTCTTAGCGGCTCCGAATGTCTTGGTAGTCCCCGCCAACTCAAAATTTAATACCCTTAAAGATTTGATCGATTACGGTAAAGCCAATCCCGGAAAAATCAACTTTGCATCGTCAGGAGTCGGATCATCGCTTCATCTCTCTGGAGAGCTTTTTAAACAACTCTCCGGCATTGATATGGTGCACATTCCTTATAAAGGTGCAGGTGCTTTAATGCCACACCTGATGTCTGGTACCGTTGATTTGGCCTACCCTAATCTGCCAACGGCCATCCCTCTGATCAAACAGGGACAACTCAGAGCGCTTGGCGTCACTACCAACACGCGCTCTAACGCTGCACCTAATATCCCGACGATTGCCGAAGCAGGTTTACCCAATTACGACATGTCCACATGGTATGGACTCGTTGCTCCGGCAAACCTACCACCCGACATACAAAAGAAACTCAGCGATGCCTTAATGACGACCCTAAAGGATCCAGAATTCAAGGCACGTCTGATTGCCTTGGGCATGGATCCAAGGCCCTCTTCACCTCAAGACTTCGCTAAGTTTATCCAGGGTGAATCAAACAAATGGGGCACGATACTAAAAGACATGAAATTCAGTGCCAATTAATTGAGTTTTATGCCAGACTCTTTAATAATGCGGCCCCAATTAGCGTAGTCTTTCGCCACAAAAGAAGCGAATGTCGCAGAAGTGCCACCACCAGGATCAACGCCACCCGCCTTCATCCTTGCAATCACATCAGGTGAAGCCAGGACACGATTGAGTTCTTTGTTCAACAAAGCAATCGTGGCGGGTGGTGTGCCAGTTGGCGCAAACAAACCTGTCCAAATACTAAAGTCCATTCCTTTAGCCACGGTCTCGTCGAGTGTTGGCACATTTGGAAACTCGGAAGAACGCTTCGCAGAAGAGACCGCTACGGCAACGAGTTTGCCATTCTTGGCGTGCGGTGCAAGAGACGCAAGCGTACCGATATAAATGTCGACTTGACCGCCCATCACATCGATAATGGCCGGGCCTGCGCCCTTATAAGGCACTTGTAGCAAGTTGATATTGGCGCGTTTCTTAAAGTCTTCACCAATGATGTGACCCAGCGTTCCTAAGCCCGCCGTGCCCCAGCGCAAGCCCTCGGTCGTCTTGCCTTTTGTGACGAGATCTTGAGGAGTTTTGATGCCGGAATTCGGTGCAGTACCGATGCCCGCAGGCGTCACTGAGACTTGAATAATCGGTGCAAAACTTTTAACGCTGTCATAAGTCAGCGTGTTGTAGAGCCAAGGGCCCAACATCATGTTGTCCG
>JBILJA010000183.1:0-4337 GCA_044368775.1 Burkholderiaceae bacterium | reverse complement strand
GGCTGCGCATTTAGATCAAATTCAAAGGTTTGGAGTCCAGAGGTCAATCCTAGACCCGTTGCTTTAACAAAGGCCTCTTTGAGCGTCCAGTACTTGAGTAGTCGAATATGTTGATCTGTTTGAGCTTGCTGGTTTAAATCGAGACATTCGTTCAAGGTCAAAATGTCTTGCGCAATCTCAGAGATATTCTGTTCTCGTGATGTCGACTCAATATCGATGCCTAAGGGACCAATCTGTGTCAAGGCAATCGCTACCATGCCCTCGGTGTGACTGAGATTGAAATGCAGACCCAGCGTATTAAGAGGGGGAGCGATAAAAGGTTTATTAAACGGATTGGTTTGAAACTGCCAATCAACAGGTTTAACATCCGTATAGCTTGATAGTGTCGCCCTTAACAAAGCATGCGCCACGAGATATGAGAGTCGGTGATGTTCAAAGCGCAATGCCTTGAGAAAAGCGAGCTCGGTATCAGAGAGCCAAGAGCGAAACTTCTGTTGTATGACTTCGTCGTTAAAGTCTTCAGGTGTCGCGTACCAAACTTGGATTTCATTTGGGCATAAGAAAAAAGCGGACTGAGGTCCGCTTTTTAATTTCGGCAAGAGTGAAGCACTCGTGCCACTTGCATGAAGTTCAGACAACAGCTTAGGCTACAGCGGCTTCTTTTTCAGCTTCGGCAGCAGCTTTTGCTTCGGCCTTCGCGGCTTTTGCAGCGGCACGTTTTTCTGCGTTAGCTTGATATGCACCAGCAGCGTGGTCCCACAGCGTTTTGTCAGTCACAGACTTCGAAAAAGAGTCAGCACAGACGAGTACGACACCAATCGGACCGAGCGCGATGCGCGCGCCAATGCCAGCGACGGAGTGAAGGGCACCATTTACAAATTTGCCGTCTAGCAACAAGCTAGCACCAGGCAAAACTGTTTCGCCAATAATCTTGGCACCATTGGCCAGGACATTGCCTACGTTAGTGGGTTGAACATCGCTGATGAGATTTTGAGCTTGGGTCATAAGTCTTCTTCCTGTGTGGGCCAAAAGGCTACTGGACAAAAAGCCAGTCAACGTGAGCAGTATGGCATTGTTTATTTATGTAGACAACGATTTTCCTGTCAATTCCGCACAAAAGGGTGGTTTTGCTTCCAGTGGCGTGCGATGTCGATACGTCGGCATACCCAGACCCTATCATGACGGGCGATATGGTCAAGGAATCTTTGCAAGCCAATCATTCTCCCAGGGCGCCCGAGTAAACGGCAGTGCATACCGATGGACAGCATTTTGGGGTGATCTTCACCTTCGGCGTAGAGCACGTCAAAGCTATCACGCAAATACTCAAAAAAGTGCTGCCCCGTGTTAAAGCCTTGAGGGGTGGCGAAACGCATGTCATTTGTATCAAGGGTGTAGGGCACCACCAAATGGGGGACTTTAGCGCCATCAGACTTGGTCACTTGGGTCCAAAAAGGAAGTTCATCACCATAGTTGTCGCTATCGTATTCATATCCGCCTTGTTCGACGACAAGTTGACGGGTGTTGGGGCTGTCGCGCCCCGTATACCAGCCCAAGGGCCACTGACCTTTGGTAAGGTCTTTGATGATGGTCGTGGCAGCCGCCATGTGCGCGCGCTCAGTATCGATGTCGATATTTTGGTAATGCAACCAACGAAGGCCATGGCAGGCAATTTCATGACCTTGCTCGACAAAGGCCGCAGTTAGCTCTGGATGGCGCTTGAGCGCGACTGCAACGCCAAAAACGGTCAAAGGCAGCTTTCTTTGCTCAAACTCTCTTAGTATTCGCCAAACGCCTGCCCGTGAACCGTATTCGTAGATCGATTCCATACTCATGTGTCGGGCAGGATAGCTATCAGCACCTACGATTTCAGAAAGAAAACGCTCCGAGCCTGGATCACCATCTAAAACCGTGTTTTCAGCCCCTTCTTCGTAGTTCAACACGAATTGAACGGCGATTTTGGCTCGACCAGGCCAGTTGGCTTGAGGAGGGTTGGCACCGTAGCCTATGAGGTCACGTGGGTAATGGTCGGCATGAAAGGAGGGGGTGTGTTTCATCGATCGGTCTCGAATCTGGGATTTTGAAGTTCAACTGATATGACGCGGACAAGAATGAAAAGATAATATCTCTAACTCAACCATTTATCTCATTTTAATCGTGCTGCCATCAGGTAATATTACTTAGCTTTTTTATAATAAATGCGATCGTCCACGAGGAATCGATTGAATGGCCGGAAGTCTACTCGTCAGTGGTAATCCTCAGCATTACAAGGCAATCGGCGAAGGCGGACAGCCGGTCTATGCGGTCGCCTTCCAGCTGCGCGAGGCCATTCGCTTAAAAGCGGGTGCAAGCACAGCAAACTGCCTCGCTATTCCCCAATCGAATCAACATGGCAGCATGGTGGACTGGTACGCGCCGGTTGAGGGTGATGTTGTGCCCTGGTCCGCTGCATCTAGCCAGGAACGTGAGCATGCTCTCGCTAGACTGGATGCCGCACACCGAACACTTGAGTCTGCGATTGCAAAAATGCGTCTTGCCGAGTCCAGAGATGGACAAGCTGAGCGAGAAAAAAACACTGTCTTGCCTCTGATGAGCAAGGTATTTTATTTTCCCGACACTCAGTACATTTATTTAGTCAATGGCGAGCCTGTCATTGCTTTTTGGGGGTTTCATACACAAGGGGTGGGATTGCCCACGGATCCTTTTGGATCCCTTAGACCAGTTTCTGCTGCACCCTTAGCGCCTGCAGTCGCTGCGCTAAATGAACCGGCCCGTAGGTCTTGGTGGTGGTGGTTATTGCTTCTTCTTTTGCTTTTATTACTCTTGTTTTTTTTATGGCGTAGTTGTGCGCCTGTACCCTCATCGCCCTCTTCAGCATCATTACCCGCGCTTCCAACACAAACTGTCAATCCACCCTTGCTGCCCGGTCAAACCGTGGTTCCTGTTGATTCTTCGGTGAGACCGGTGCCAGACGGTTGGGTCGATCGTGGAGTATCGACGGTGCGTCGTTGGTGGTCGGGAAGTGATCCTTCCGTTGGAGCGAATGTCCCGGTGTCGGGCGCCGATCTTGCTGCACGCAATCAAGCGCCAGGCGCTGTCACAGCTGAGACAAACAGTCCTGTGCCCGGCAGCGATGTGGCTGCGAATCCTCAAGCCCCAGATGTTGCTGCTCCCGTTGCGCAATCGCCCACACCTGAATCATCAACAGCTGAGCCGACTTCTGCGCCAGTAGTTCCACCATTGACACCTCCACAGACTCCGTCACAAGCTTCTCCTCCACCCTCGACAACGCCGCCAGATCTTTCTGCTGCTCAACCTAGCCCCGGAAATTCTCCTGCTGCGCAGCCTCCCGGTCAACCAATGACGATTCCTCCGCAGGCCATCAACGCAGGCGATACGCGTTTCCTTGATGGAAAGTGGTCTGCAGGGACGGGGATCCAAGACGCCAAGACGGGTAAGCCCTTGCGAATCGAATATGACTTCAGTCAGGGCAAAGGACAGGGCAAGGTGACCATTCGCCGTGCCGATGGTTCTCAATGTGTTGGTGCTGTGAGCGCGCAAATGCAAGGTAATAGTCTGCAAATCAATGATCGCGGCGTCGCGACATGCTCAGATGGTGGATCCATTGCATTGCCTAAAGTAACCTGTACCCCTCAGCCGAATGGCCAAGCAAACTGTCAAGGCCGTTATGACAACGGCGCAACATTTCCCGTGTCCATGCGACACGCACCCAAATAGCAGGACGCGACGCTATGCTGTCAGAAATCACTTCTTATGAAGATCAGACCACCTTGATCATGGGAAGCGGCATCCAGTTTTTGGATTTTGCCGCAAGCTTCATTGTCAAAGGTCAGTCTGGAGAATTTGCCAAGCTTGGAGAGGCAGGGCCGCTAGGTCGTTTGCAAGAGGACGAAAGAACAGGAAAACTGCATTTCTCGTTTGATGATAAAAAATCTCCTGTCTCCTCCCGCTTGGATGTCAGTCTTGATCAGTCCCTCAAACTGTTTACCGACGTTTGGCTGCCTGTCCCTTATTTTAGATATAGTCCACCTTCGCGTTTTGAAGAGGGCCCCTCCAACTGGGCACGTGTTCGCATTACCGAAATCGCTGCGGGGGCTGATCAAGAGGGACATACGCACCGCATTACCTTTGCGTTCGATACCAAGGTGTTACCAAATCGAAGCGATACCTCGTATATGGGGCCCTCTGTCGATGATGTTAAAGCGGGTACCAGCTTTGCCTTCGCACATCGCTCGCATGAAATGGGTTGGTTTCTTGATCAACAATGGATCGATGCATGGTTGCGCGAGGTGTTTGCCGAACTCGCGCGTCCTCGGCTG